>CAJXUM010000674.1 GCA_913060855.1 uncultured Lewinella sp.
AGCCTCGGTCTCGTGGGCTCGGAGATGTGTATAAGAGACAGCTATACTATCGCAGCCATTCGCCGCTTGCCCAACTAATGTTTCCGAACCCGTTGTATTATTCTCATCATACACGGTACCATTTACCGTAATACTCCCTCCTGTACAAACCACCGTATCAAGCGTACTTTGTGAAGCGGGGATAAACGTCAGACTGACCGCGACAATACTATCACAACCATTCGTCGCCTGCCCCACCAATCTTTCGGTACCTGTAGGGTTACTCTCGTCATACTGGGTACCATTGAAATCGATCATACCACCAGCACAGATCATCGTGTCTAGCGTGCCCTCCGCCACTGGGTAAAATTGCAATTGCACATTTAAAACCGTATCGCAGGCTCCTGCTTGCCCTGCTTGCATTTCTGTTCCAGTCGGATTACTAATGTCGTAGGTTGTTCCATTTACCAAGATTGATCCGGTAGGGCAAAGAATCTCGCTTGGATCATCCCCAATCGTAATCATAATGGAAGGGGAAATTTCGACTAGCGTTGAGTCTATAGAACGGCCACAGGTATTATCCGTGACTTCTAAGTAATACATACCTGGCGCTGTCGCTGTGGTTGGATTTTGACTATTGGAGGTATAGTTATCGGGCCCAGTCCAAGCAAATGAAAGTCCCGTTCGACCAGTTTGATCTGCACCAAATAGTTCAACCACCGATCCCTGGCAAAAAGGGCCAGCGTTCCCGGCTACTGCTATGATCTCATTCTCTACAATGGTACAGTTTCCAAAAGTAGAGGTATTGGCAGTCAAGTCAGTAGCAGTGGCTCCTACTATATCTCCGATATTTAGGCTCACAGGTACCGACCAGTCACCATTAGCATCGGTAACATCTTCCCCTAAATAAATCGTACCCTGACAAGCTGTATTGGCAGGGCAAGCCGTATTATCTATCTGAAAAACTTCAATAATTGTATTAGGGGCCGCTTTCCCTTCGACTAGCCCCGTACTCACACAAAGTACAGCTGGCGGCGCTGTTCCATTCGTGGTGCTACTTTGGTATTGAATACCGGCACCATTACAGAAAAGGCTATTTCGCTGAAATCGATTGGTAGCTGCAGAGGAAAATTTAAAAATCCCTACACTATTAAACGCAATTGTATTCCCTTGGCCAGGGCCAGCTCCTCCAATCAGACAATTATTGGGAGTCCCCGGAGCGTCATCTAAATTGACCCCAAAGCCTGTATTGCCCAAATCCATCGTACCCGATTCATCCGTCCCTACAAAATTGCCCTGTACCACGGCTCCTTCTACCCGGATTCGTATCCCATCGCTATTAAAGCCCACGATGTTGCCCTCTCCCTGCGTGCCATCTCCTCCAATCAAGATATTCGCGCAGACGCCTTGCATGACCGCTATACCGTTAATTTCATTTCCGATATCAGCCATTCCTGCGGTGGGATCTACCCCGACATAATTGGATTGGATAGTAACATTATTGCAATTGGATGAAAAATTGACAAAGATTCCTTGATGACAATCACCAACAATATTGGATTTACCAGGCGCACCAATGATAATATCACTGAGTTGATTATTAGCCCCAATATTTATTCCCGCATTATTGCTGATATCAAAGTTGATAATCTTTAAGCCATAAATTTCCGTATTACTGGCCGATACGTCTAAACCATGCGACTTAGGAGCGGTATTAGTACCATCGATAATAATATCGCCTAAAGCATAAGCGGTTTGTGTCGTGCCATCAATGACCGTTTCTGCATCCGTCAAAGCGGGCAGCGGGGAAATGGGCTCGATCCGATAGGGCGCTGCCCCGGGGATAGCAAAGCTAATAATGTCTGCGCCTACATTCGTGTTGACCGAATTAATGGCCTCTCGTAAGCTACAATGTGCAGCATCACAAGTACCATCATCGACATCATCGATCGAATTGACCACCCAGTTGGTCTGTGCATGAATAAAGGAAATAGGGAGAAAAAAGACCACAAGTCTTATAAATAGTAGATAGTTGCGAGGGAACATACCGCTTAAGTTTCTGAGATAAGTTATGATATTATGAACGACAGCCTATTAATAACTATTAAAATCGACTGGCAGTATAATTGAAGCGCGAAATTAAACATTAAAGATGAGTAATCGTTAGTGAAATAATCAAATTACTAATATTGTCAATATATAGCTGGTTAAAAAAAGCGGGCGATCTTTTCAGGAGGATGACCGAATATTGAGCAGAAGAAATAACAGATTTACCCCCCACAAATAATTTTCACTATAATTACACTCGATTTTTCAGACATGAAAACAACCAAAAATTCCAGCTAAAACCACGTCAACTAAATGTCCAAAAGGCACTTTGTACTCTATGCGCTCTTTCTAATCCTTTTCTTTTTATGTGCTGCTCCTGGCTTCGTGATGAGAAGTATGTACAATGATGGAATTTGGTATGCGATACTTTCAAAAAATTTATCTGAAGGGATCGGTAGCTTTTGGAATCCACAATTGACAGCTACGGTTTTTCCCTCTTTTCATGAGCATCCGCCCTTGGTCTTTGGCTTTCAGTCGTTATTCTTCGACCTATTTGGGGGTAGCTTAATGACGGAAAGAGTGTTTGCCTTTGTTATTTTTGCGCTATCTGCTTTATTGATCGTTGCCTTATGGAAAAAGGCTTTTCAATTGAATGAGAACCTACGCTCACTTTGGCCAATTCCATTGATCTTATGGATCGCCAATGAAGTTGTCTATTTGTTTTATCCGGGCAACATCTTGGAACCCACCATGGGGCTATTTACCTTACTAGCGACCTATCTGCTACTCCACGCCGTTTCCACCACTTCGAATAAGCGAGCCATACCTTACCTTATTTTGGCGGGAGTATCGCTCATTGGGGCGAGTTTGAGCAAGGGCTTTGTGGGCTTGTTTCCATTAGCCGTGCTGGGGATTCATTGGTTGATATTTAGGAAATGGACTTTTAGTAAAATGTTGCTGGGTAGTTTAGGGGTGCTAGGGGTACTCCTGCTGGGTTATTGGGCAATACTGTCTAATCCCACAGCGGCTGAAAGCCTCCAGCAATATATCGACAGTCAAGTCATGGCTAGTATAAAAGCAGAGCGAACCAGCTATCATCATCGGGATAGCCGATTTTATATTATCCGAAGACTGATTGAGGTATCGATCCCGGCCATCATTGTGCTTGTATTATCCTTATATCTTTCCTTCAAAAGGAAGCCAAAAGACTTTAATACATCCACCTTTAAGGTAGGCTACTTCTTTCTTTTGATTGGTATTTCGGGCTCTTTTCCTTTAATGATTTCTCCCAAACAGTCATTCTATTACTTGGTACCTGCACTGCCTTTCTTTGCCTTAGCCATGGGGGCTTTTGTGGCGCCCATTGTTCATACCTCCTTAGGGCGGTTTACATCAGCGCCTAAACTCCACCAACGTCTAAACTGGGGCTTATCTGTGCTTTTACTCGGGGCATTCCTGTTTAGCCTAAGCAAAATAGGATCTGTGTCCACGCAAGATCAAGTTAGCGTGACCGATATCGAAAAAATTGGTGCCATCGTACCTACGGGTAGCACTTTAGGGGCAAAAGCTTACACCGCTCAATTAGTAGGCTATCTCTATCGCTATTATAAGATCAATATTGATACTACTAATCAACTCAATTACCCTTATCTGATTATTGATAACACGAAGCATCCTGTACCTAAAACTGGCCAGTTTGAAGCTGTAAATTTGGAAACCCAACGATTTGACTTATACCGCAAGAAGGAATAATAAGCGCCTACTTCCATTTTCGTACTACTACTAACCAGTCCTCTCCTTCTTCCATCGGTGCTTTACCCAGGGAAACGACCTTTCCCCCTTTGACCTTCTTCACTTTTCCCCTGCCCAGTATACCTCCTTTCCTTGGATTGAACCATTCCACCGTAAATTTTCCGGTTTGGCCGGTCAAATCAAGATCGGTAGTTTCTGCATAGCCGAGATAGACGAGGTAAATTTCTCCGGCCTTGGCAAAGCAATATTTTTGCTCATTGTTATCGGTATTGCCAATCAATCCGTTTTGATTCTCCATTTCCCAAAAGGGGACCGACAAATCCTTGAAAAAACCTAGGGCAATACGGCAATAATCCCAGCTTTTATCTCGACTCCGAAAGTCTTCACAAACCAAGTCATTTTCTGGCAATTTATACCCAAAGTAATATTCGACGCCAGCGCCACCAGCCATCAGATTACCCCAAAGCGTTTGTTTTCTAATATCATGGATATCATAGCTCAACTGATTGGCGCGGTATCCTTTATACCCAGGATCGGGCGGCACTCCTTCGCTGGCTGATCCTTGCTCATCATTGGCAACAACCCATGCGCGACCCGATTCGGCCGATTTCTTGCGCCATTCCAAGGTCATCTTATGCGTTGCTTTCCAGCTATTCTGCAAAGACACGCCCGTTAGGGCAGATCCCTTCGCCAATAATGGGGTATAGACCTGATTTTGTTGCCGAGGATAAGTATGCAATACGATATTATGCGGGTAGGGGTCGAGTTCGTCAATATAGGCGGTCATCGCCCGTCTTTGTGCCTCACTTTGGGTATTTTCTTCCCCTAAGTTCCAATTGAGCGCGAGGAGATAGCCATAGCGAGCGATGAGTTCGCGTAGGTCTGTCTCTTATACACATCTGACGCTGCC
>CAJXUM010000675.1 GCA_913060855.1 uncultured Lewinella sp.
GGTCTCGTGGGCTCGGAGATGTGTATAAGAGACAGATAGTTTTATTTGTTATATTGGACAGGATTCCTACCAGAGTGGAAAATTAGCGGCCAAGCTATTGAGTTTCAGTGTAAAAGAGGGGGATACAGCCATGATCTTTCACCTGGAAAAAGCGGTATATAACTCTAAGCACTTGATGGAAAAAGAAAAGGGCTTTAGGGATTTTTTGTTACAAGAATCTGACAAGCAGATAGATTTAATCCAGACAAGTTTCGAAGATGTTTTCAATACAGCCGCTTTTACTTCTTTTGTAGAAGATGTCCTAAAAAAGCACCCTAAGACGAATGGCATCTTTGTGTCCACCTCCCGGGCTTTTCACTTGGTGGAGGCCTTGATTAAATTAGAAAAGACCCATATTAAAGTATTAGGATTTGACTTGATCGAGGATAACCTGAAGCACCTCGACGCTAATAAAATTCGCTTTCTGATTAACCAAAATCCGCTCAAGCAGGGCTATCTGGGAATTATCAATATATTCAATCACCTAGTACTCAAAAAAGAGGTGAAGAAAATACAGTACCTACCTCTGGATGTGGTAATGCGTGAAAACATGCAGTACTACTTAGAGGTAGAAGAAGAACTGCACCTCATTATTTGATTTCTGCCTTATTTTTTATTCATGAAGCGAGTGATCTACTTAGCCTGCAGCAGTTTCTCATGTGAAAGTGGAAATCGGAAGCCAGGCAGGCTTCTCCCTTCCGATTTCCGCTTTTTCAATATCGTTTTGCTCATTTTAGTTACATTTTCAGACGTAAACACTTTACATGAGAAATTACTGATTTAGTCTTGTCTTAAACTGTCCACTGGATTGGCCGTAGCCGCCCGGAAACTATGAAAACTAACCGTCAGCAAGGTGATCCCTATACCCAACAATCCTACTACCACAAACTGCCACCATTGAATCGGAATAGCATAGGCAAAGTCCTGTAGCCATTGATTGCTCAGCCAATATGCTAAAGGCGAAGCGATCAGCAGCGCAATGAGGACTAGCAGTAGGAAATTTCGAGTTAGAATACTGATTAGGTGTAGGACTGAGGCACCTAGAATCTTTCGGATTCCAATTTCTTTGGTGCGTTGAGTGGTGGTAAAGGAAATTAGGCCAAATAAGCCTAGACAGCAGATAAGAATGGCCATGGAAGTAGCCGTCTTTACCAATTGTGCCGTCTGTTGTTCTCTTTCATAAAATTGAGCAATTTTTTCATCCATGAAATAAGCCTCAAATGGTTCATCAGGGTATAGCTCTTTCCATTTCCCTTCCACCTGGGTCAATATATTGGCAAAGGCCTTGGGCCCATTTTGTGTGTCTTGTAATTTCAGACTAATTGTATTTCCGCTCTCTCCACCAATCATGGTAGGTTCGATCGAAACACGTAAGGGTTGTATATGAAAATCAGCTACAACACCGACTATGGGTACCGACTTATTTCCTAAGTCAAGGTACTCCCCTAGGGCCTCATTAGGCTGTTCAAAGCCGAGTTGATGTAGGTAGGTTTCATTGATCATCAACTCCTTGACCGTGTCACTCGGTAGGAGATTTCTCCCGGCTAATAGATCGATCTCATATAAATTGATATAAGCCGTATCCCCTGACTTTCGATGGACATTGTGCTGTAGCTCTTCCCCTTCTTTGTTATATTTCACCACATTGGTAGAATAACCTGTTTCAGCAGGAGGAGAGCTATGGTTACTGATGGCTGTAATACCCGGCAAACGCTGTAGTTCCTGGAGCAAAACGGCTTTACGGTCAGTCGTATCTTGCCAAGGTGTGTAGAAGTAAGTAATCGCCTCTTTTTCAAATCCCATATCGATATTCATCATATAGGATATCTGTCGTCCAATCGTCAAGGTGCCAAAGATCAAAACTTGGGCAATTACAAATTGGAAGACCACTAGGCCTTTCCGTAGGCTTATATTTCCGCCCCTACTTCCTGAGGAAAACACCTGGTTCTTTAAAGCCCTGATCGGCCGGAAAGAGGATAGGACGAAAGCAGGATAAAGACCCGCCACTAGGCAAACCACTAGGGTAAGGGAGCCCATGATGAGCAAGGTATTGGGAGAGAGGAGCTTAAAAACCAGGCCTGCCGGAATAAAATCCTCGTAGTAGCCCAAGGCCCACTGCGTCAGGCTCGCAGCCAATATCATAGCCACTAGCGTCAGCAATAAAGAAGCGCTCAGAAACTGCATGATCAATTCACGCCGGGTCCCACCCAAAACCTTTCGGACACCTACTTCTTGTGCTCGTTTTAGAGATTGGGCTGTTTCTAGGTTAATGAAATTAATAGCAGCAATCAGTAATAGTAAAATAGCTACTAGTGACAGCAAAAATAGGGTTCGGCGGTGCGCAGGGGTGCGGCTACCATCGAAAATTCGTGTGTCGGAATTGAAATGAATATCACTAAGTGGCTGTAATTTATAATCGGCGATATATCCGACATCTTTATTTTTGGCCAGGTAGGCTTCTTTCGCTCCCAATAATTCCGCTTCAAATACAACAGGGTTTACTTCTTTTCCCAATTTCACAAATAGCTGAGAACTACTATTGGTACTGCCCCAATCATTGATAGGAATACGTTTTTTCAAACTGGTATGCGCAACCGTAGCAAAAGAAATAAAATCTTGAAAATAAAAGTCAGAATTACCTTTCGGTCGTTCCACTACCCCACTAACCGTCATCAATAACGTATCGCTGTATAGCAAAGTACGACCTACGGCTTGCTCCGCTTGATCTATACCAAAGTATAATTTTACTTTCTCGGGAGTAAGAACTACCTGCTGTGGTTCCTGTAGGGCAATAGCTGGCGATCCCGCTAGCCATTTATAGTTAGAGAATATTTCAAAATAAGCCGCATCGACTAAGATGATTCCTTTTTGTCGTTCCAATTCCTTTCGATCACCATCGGTTGATTCAATGGTCACTGGCGCGCTCCAGGTATGAAAAGGCGCTACCGTTGCGGCATCTCCTAAGTTCTCTTTTACCCAAGGGCCCACAGCAGTCGGCACACCTCTATTGGTGGCTTCAAATACCCCAGAGAACTTCGAATAAACCCGGTGAATTTGGTCTTTATCCTGCCAAAATTTGTCAAAACTATTTTCGTAATTGACGATCAAGAAGATCACCAAACAAGCAGCCGTCCCGATGGATAAGCCTAAGATATTGATCGACGTATACAGCTTATTTCTTCTGAAATAGCGGAGGGCAATTTTAAAATAATTACTCAGCATTAGGTACGTTTTTTCACACTTAGTAGATGGGCGTTTGAGACCTAGACTTCAGAAGTTTTCTAAGACACGCCCCAGGAAACTTCTGAAGTCTTATCACCCTTGTATTTGTTCTTGCTAGTTCAATTCACCCTTTCACTCGCTTCACTTCTTCACTCACTTCACCACTTCACCATTTCCCCCTACTCATCCTACTCATCCTTCAAAGCCTGAATTGGATTGGCCAAACCTGCTCGAATCGTATGTATACTCATCGTCAAAAAGCCAATAAGAGCAGCCAATAAGCCTCCGACTAAGAAAATCCACCATTGGATATCGACCGCATAGGCATAATTTTGCAGCCATTGCCGCATCGCCAAATGAGCCAAAGGCGCAGCAATGACAATCGCAATCAAAGCAATAATGACAAAATCCCTAGACATAATATGAACGATGTGCCCCAGAGAAGCCCCCAGGACTTTACGAATACCAATCTCTTTGTTTCGTTGGTTAACGACCAACAAGGCCACCCCAAATAAGCCCATGCAAGAAAGCAAAATGGCAATACCAGAGGCAATCATGAATATCCCGCCTAAGGTCTGCTCACTTCGGTACATTCGAGCTGTATTTTCATCCAAAAAGGAAGCTTGGAAGGTGGCATTGGGATTAATGCGTTCCCAGGTATCTTCCAATAAACTGAGGCGTGCCCCTAGATCCCCTCCTTTGACGCGGACAAAGAAGTAATTGTATCCGAAATCACCATCGAGACCCAGGTTCATTGTCATCGGAGCAATAGTCTCTCGAAGTGATTTGAAGTGAAAATCCTTGACCACACCAATGATTTCCATACCTTCTGGCGTGACTTCCAACACCTTACCTACATGGGGGCCTTCCCCCAACTGCTTGGCAAAGGTTTCATTAATAACAATAGCTCTGGATGAATCAGTGGGATGCTCTTTGGAAAAACTTCGTCCCTCAATCAAGGGAATCTGCATGGTTTCGAAGTAATTATAGTCTACCGGATTCCAATGCGTTTCCATCATCTTACCTTCTTGCGTAAAACCCATCTTCGAGGTCATGGCGGAGTTGTCTTTCCCCATGCCTATATTGTTATAGGACGCGGTAACGCTTAAGATAGAAGGCTCTCCGGCTAATTCATTGCGTAGACGTCCAATCAATTGTACGCCATCTAAATCTCCACTTACCGGCAAACTAATCACTTCTTCCCGGTTAAATCCAAGGGGCTGATTTTTCAGAAAATTGATCTGTTGACCAATGATAAGCGTACATGTTATCAATAGTACGGAGAAGGAAAATTGAAATAAAATAAGGATATTCCGCAATCGGCCAGACCGCTGTGCCTTAGTCGATCCTTTCAATACCTCCGCCGCTTGGAATCGCGATAATGCCCACGCAGGATATAGGCCCTGTCTCTTATAC
>CAJXUM010000676.1 GCA_913060855.1 uncultured Lewinella sp.
CACTATCCTCTTCGTCGGCAGCGTCAGATGTGTATAAGAGACAGAGTTCTTGGTGGGTTTCATCAAAGTGAGCCATTGCAAATTGGGTTAGATCCTGTACCGTCGATACGATACCTCCAGCTCCCATTAATACCGCTAAATCCCAGTTGGGGACTTCTTCGCCTTCGTCATTGAGGCCCATTATCAATTTATCTGCTATCAGCTCGCGCTCTGTAGTTGAGTGTGGCATCTGATACTTTGAAAAGATATACGTTTGTAGTAAGTCCTCGTATCTGGCCTCGGCTACTTGCTCTAAGACATAGACTCAGTAATAGATAGTTTTTCATGCTTTAGACTTTTACGATCACTTAAATGGGCAAGAGAACTCCTTCACGAAGGATACAGCGCCTAGGTATGTTGTAAATGAGGATCAGCAATACTGAGAAGCAGATCGGGTTTTAAGACTTATTGGGTTTCGAACGCTCTATAGAAGTTTCGTCGAGTTCCGTTTGGAATACGATAGGTGGTTGTGACTCAAGCACCGATTCCGCTTGTTTCTCTTTGTATTGTTTGGCGTATTCCTGTGGGCCTACCCCATAAGTTTTGCGGAAGCACTTGCTGAAATATTTTTGGTTATTGAAGCCGGTCATGTAGCCAATTTCGGAGATGTATAAATTGCCTTCTTCTAGTAATTGGGTCGCCCGTTGCAATCGGATTTTTTTGATAAAATTAACAGGTGATTCGCCTGCGATGCTTTGCAATTTCCGGTAGAGATTGGCGCGACTCATATGTACCTCAGCCGCCAGGTACTCTACATTAAGTAAAGGATTATCAATTGACTTTTCGATAATGCAGATGAGGTCTTTGATAAAGCGCTCATCGGGCGATTCGGTCTTGACTTCACTTGCTGCGGCCGTGATTACTCTACTGTATTTTTCCTTCCATTGGTCTCTTACACCTAGGGTATTTTTAATCTTCCACAGTAGATAGTCCATACTAAAAGGCTTTTCAATAAAGTCATCAGCCCCTAGGGATACACTTTCAATCTTGACATCATAGGCTACTTTTGCCGTCAACATGAAAAAGGGAAGGTGGGCAGTATCCGGATTCGTTTTGATTTTTTTGAGCAGTGACATACCATCCTCTACGGGCATCATAATATCACTCAGAATCAAATCTGGCGATTTTTGCACCGCCATTTCATATCCCTCTTTACCGTTGCAAGCTTCTTTTACATTGTAAAAAGCACCTAGCGCAGTGACAATCATATGACGTAACTCCTCATTGTCTTCGACTACCAATATCGTGGCTTGATGGTACTTGACTTTGTTGGCCGGCTCAATCCTTACCTTGGGAGGAAGGATTGGAATTTTGGGCGATTGTGGCTTGATTTTACTAGCTGGCGGTTGGGACAGAAAAATATCCTCCTTGTAATATTTTTTTGATAAGGGTAGATAAACACTAATCTCTGTATATTCATTGAGCTCACTTTGCAAGGTAATCGCTCCGTGATGTAAGGCCGTTAACTTTTTCACCAATTCCATTCCTATTCCGGTTCCCATCAAGGGATTATCAGGTAAGTCACTAGCCTGGTAAAATCGATCAAAAATAAACTGCTGGTCTTTTTCAGAAATCCCAATTCCATTATCCAAGACGGTACATTTAAAGTATTTATCGCTGGCTTGGATCGGTGATAGCGCTAGTTCAGGAGCCAATTCTTGCGCTTTTACTACTTCCAACATGATTTTGATCGTTCCCTTAACTGGCGTAAACTTGAAAGCATTGGACAGAAGATTGAATAATATCTTCTCTAGCACTTCTCGCGAGTAATACCCCTTTATTTTATCTTCTCCCGTTTTTATTCTAAACTCGATCTCCTTCTTATCCGCGTAGTCGTTAAAAGCATTTTTGATTTGCTGAATGGCTGCTATCAAATTGCCTTTTTGTACTTGCAGACGCAACTCTCCGACATCATGTTTACGCAAATCCAGCATTTGATTGATCATCCGACGGATTCGTAAAGCATTATTATGAATGCGGCGAGAGGTATCCGGCCCTATTCGGAAGTTATCGCTATTCATCACCTTTTCGATCGATCCCAATATGAGTGTCAGGGGCGTGCGCAATTCATGGGAAATATTGGTAAAGAATACCATCCGCATCTTATTGACCTGCTGTTCTTGGGTTCTACTCATCGACTCTAGTACCAGTTCTTGCTTCAAGCGGTACCAACGCCGTATAATAAAGAAGGAAAAGCCGATAAGCAATAAGCTCAATAGGCTGTATAAAATATATGCACTAGTCGTTAACCAAAATGGAGGATGAATGATAAAGGCAAAAGTGGTAGGCTGATCATTCCAGAGGCCATCACTATTGGTACTTTTTACTTTGAATCGGTATTGACCATACGGAAGCTTGTTGTAGTTGGCCGTGCGATTGGATGCATCGGTATAAATCCAATAGTCGTTCACGCCGTCCATCTGATAGGCGTATTGCACCTTATTAGGGGCCGTCAATTCTAAGGCAGAAAAGCTGATACTAATATTATTCTCCTGGTAGTTGAGGTCAAACGCTGTGCTAGAATGTGGTGCCAGTTGAAGATGCCTAACTTCATTTGCTTTCTGATGAATCTTCACCTCGGTTATGGCAGTAATAGCGGTCAGGTCACTGTATTGAAAAAGAGAGGTGTTGACACAAGTATAGCCATCCGAACTACCAAAATATATTCTACCGTTTTGTGGATCAAGAGCGCCCGCCTTGTAATTGAATTTTTTGTTGATTAATCCATCCTCTAATCCAAAACTAATAAAGGCTGGATTTTCTTTTTCTGTAAACTTGGCCAACCCATCACTTGTACTCACCCAAATTTGCTGCTTATTATCTTCCACAATGGCAGAAATAGTATTGGAAGGGAGTCCGTCAGATTTGGTATACGTCTCAAACCGGTCTGTATGGGCATCATACAGGCTGATACCCCCGCTTCGTGTCCCCAACCAGAGATTTTGGCGACTATCTTCAAAGATGCAGATGATAGCCTGTGAATTAAGTCCAGTCTCTGTGGAAGGCAAATAATGCTTGAATTGTTTGTTTTCCAAATCAATACGCACCAAACCATCCCCACGTGTCCCAATCCAAATTAAGCCTTGCTTGTCTTTGTAAAAAATTGAGATATTGAATCCTGTCAGGCGGTCTCTAATTTCACTTCTAAAATTGTCCAGCTTTGACTCATCAGATACGATCAACAAGCCTTGATCCCAAAGACCGACCCAATACTCCCCCTCTCCCATGTCCAAAAAATCGACAATGGCATTTCTTTGCTCTCCAGTCTGGTGTTGATAGATTGTTGTTGTTTTACCGTCTGCTAGTAACTTGAACAGGTGCGTATTACTAGTCAGCAGCAAGTCTTCTGTGCTGGATTGTTTAATGCGTTGAATACTATTAGCAGGTAATTCAATCCGTTGAAAAGTTGACTCTGGGGAAGTTCGTTTCAATACCCCTTTTCCCTCAACGGCGATCCATAAATTGTGTTGTGGATCAAAGTAAATCGTGTTGATTTCATGATTGTCATCGCTCGGTAGCTCCGTTTTGAGATTATTGGTCTCAAATAAAGCTGATCTAGCATTTACCTTGGCGAGTCCTTTTGCCGTACCTATCCAAATATTGTCATTTTTATCCCGGAGGATGGCGCTGATTTTTTGACTGGGCAGGTCTCCTTTTACATTTTCTTTTAATGCCACTTTCGTGAAATGCTTCAGCCAGTGATCCTCTGATTTTTGCCCTAGGAATAAGCCTTTGGAGGTCCCCATCCACAAGGTCTGGTTGGCATCTTCTTCGATGGCATTAATGAGAATCGCCTGACCGACAAATGCAGTGTTTTTTTCTATGACTTGAATTTGGTTGGGCTCAGCAATATCTCGCCCAATTCGGAGAATGGTATTATCTGACCTTATCATCAGAAAGTAATCCTCGACGCTAAAGATGTTAAGCACCCCTTGTGTGATGTTGGAGGGACGGACGATATGATCTTTATCGACATAAAATAACCCTTGTCTGGTCGCTAGCCAGATGCGCCCACTTTGGTCTTCATTGATGCTAAAAATTTCTTTATTAAGGAGAAATTCCGCAGGTAGCAGCTGATAGTTAAAATCGGTAACAAGGGATGGCGTTCCCCCTTCACTGCGCGCTTTGACCAAGCTTAGTCCTCTCTTTTTTACCCCTATCCAATTATTCCCTTGGCTATCCCGAAAAGCACTTCTCACACTTTTCTTGTAGATGTATTCAAAGGTATGGCTAGCATGGTCAAAATGATTCAGGTAACTCTCCATGCCTATCCATAAATTCCCCAAGCCATCTTCCGCTAATTTAGTAACCGTATTGTTCGAGATGGACTGCTCATTGAAGGCATCATTTTGATAAACCGCTAGCTCATTCCCATTGTACTGATACAATCCCTCGTCGGTACCAATCCACAGGAAGCCATATTCATCCTGCAAAAGGCAGTTGACACTTTTCGTGAAAGGCGTTCCATTAATATTGAGTTGATGGAAAAATATTTTGCTCCGCTGTCCCCATGAAGAAGCAAGGGATAGACAGCAGCTAAATACCCAAAAGAATGCGATGCGGCTATTCCATTTTTTTAGCGGAATAAGATCTGTCTCTTATACACATCTGACGCTGCCGACGAAGAGGATAGTGTA
>CAJXUM010000677.1 GCA_913060855.1 uncultured Lewinella sp.
TTTTATATTTGTAGAAATCCATCTTAAAATTTGGTAACCTTCGACCAAAAATATACGTTTATCGAAGATGTTGGTAGCAGTGAATTTATAGCTTCCATGTACTTGTTTAGACAACACTATACAGACCGAAGTAGATGGGGGTACCCCAATTTGCTGTACGTCAAGTCTATTATTTTCTCTAGAAAGAACCACACTCATTAAAATGCTCAGAATAATTTCCCTTTCAGTTTTACTTTTCTTAATTGCCTGCACCAACGATAGCCTAGGAGAACCCGAAAAAGGGGATTGCGATAACCTATCGGTGACTTACGTAGATTTGATCAAGCCTATTATCGATGAATCCTGTGCTTACAGCAATTGCCACCTGGATACGGCGCCTGGCAACTTCATTACCTATTCGGGGATGTTACCCTTTTTGGAAAATGGATCGCTTAGAAACCGCGTCTTGAATATAAAGGATGATCCGACCTTGGGTATGCCTCCTGCGTTTGTCCCATCGGATAAGCCCGCTGCGCTGACTGATGAGCAATTAAACTTGATTCGTTGTTGGCTCGATAATAACTTTCCTGAAGAATAAACCACTGGACCTCATGTTGAAAAATATACTTAGCCTTTTACTATTGACCGGCCTTAGTTTTGTCCTTTATGGCCAGGAGAAAATATCGCAAACCTTTAAGGACACAAGGGTAATCAATTCTCATTCAGTAGAAACGTTACCCAAGCGTAAATTAGATGTTCGAATCAGTCATCGTTTCGGAGATTTTGCCGGAGACAATGGCGGTTACAAAACCTTCTTTGGTTTGGAAAATGCGACCGATATCCTTTTTGGAGTTGATTATGGTGTCACGGATAGATTCACGGTAGGTTTGCATCGAACCAAAGGAGCGGGCTCCATGCCTGATGGCAGTTCTGGGTTGCGACAATTATTGAATGGCGTGGGCAAATTTCGCCTGTTGCATCAAACTAATGATAATCGTGTTCCCGTCTCGATGACGCTAGTGGGGGTGGTTTCACTTTCGACTGCTGAGAAGATTGATGATAACCCGGATATCATTCGGAGTTTCCCAAAATTTGCTCACCGTATGGCTACGCATACAGAGTTATTGATTGCGCGCAAATTTTCTGATGCTTTTGCTTTGCAGCTTATCCCCGGCTTTACGCAACGAAACCTGGTACCCTTTGAAGATGAAAACGGTATTTTTTCGTTGGGCTTGGCCACCCGCGTACAATTAACTAAGGTCATGGCCTTAGTGGCGGATGTGACTTTTCCGTTTTCCGAAAGAAGAACTACTGAAAATGGCTTTTATACACCACTGGGTGTAGGACTGGAATTTGATACTGGAGGCCATGTGTTCCAATTTAATGTGACCAATGCAACTGCCTTGATGGAGACAGACTATATTCCATATACGACGAGTGATTGGGGTGCTGGACAGTTTAGGTTGGGGTTCACTATTTCTCGCTTGTTTAATTTGTAATCTGCTATCACTGATTCTGCAAATTTATTTCTGACTATGAAGGCCATTTTTTCTACCTTTTTTATATTGATACTTTGTACCCTTATGGCGTGGCGTTGGCCGGTTGCCGAAGGAGAAGCAAAGACGGACGATCAGGCTTTGCTATTGACCAAAGAAAGCCGTTTAGCCGAGGTATTGCAGCAATTAGGCGATACGCCAGTACCTCATCAAGTGAAAACCGATATGGAATTGGTATCGGCCAAAGCGGGCGAGGAGTTGGTTACTTTGGGATTTGGGCGAGGGCCAGGTGGGTTTAAAACAGCGCGACAAAGCAAGCATTTTGTTTGTACCTCTTGTCATAATATTGAGAAAGAAGATCCCGACTTAAGCGTAGCTGATCCCCAAGCACGCCTCTTGTATGTGAAGGATAAGGGTTTGCCTTTTCTACAAGGAACAAGCTTGTATGGCGCCGTAAATCGCACTCAGTTTTACAATGGTGATTATAGTAAGAAGTATGGCAATTTAGTAGAAGCAGCTCGGAATAATATCCGCGAGGCCATTCAACTTTGTGCAGAAGAATGTGCGCAAGGCCGAACCCTTCGCGATTGGGAAATCGAATCGATATTGGCTTACCTTTGGACCATTGACTTGAAGATGGGCGATTTGGTGCTAGACGAAGCAGAATGGGATCGGGTAGCGCAGGCACTAGACGGACCTGGGAATAAGGAGACAGCGATCCAGCTTTTGAAGGAGAAGTATCTGGCTGGCTCACCGGCTACTTTTGTTACACCTCCTGCTGATCGGAAGGAAGGATACCCGAATGAGGGAAATGTAGAAAATGGAAAATTAATCTATGAGTTGAGTTGTCTTCACTGTCATGAAGATGGGCGATATGCCTTTTACCGTTTGGATGATTCCCGTTTTTCTTTCAAGCATTTAGACAAGCATTTTAGCCGTTATACGCGCTATTCCGTCTACCAAGTGGCACGCTATGGTACTTCTCCCTTGAATGGGAAACGGGCCTATATGCCAAACTATACCTTAGAGAAAATGAGTAACCAACAGATGGAAGATTTACGTGCTTATGTCGTCCAAATGAAAAAATAAGTTATACCTGGCATTAATCCTCTTTTGTGAGCGGATAGATTTTATGTTAAAATGCTTAAATTTTTCCAGTCAGAACCTTATCTTCAAAATTCTTCGAAAAATACCAGAACACGATGCCCACTTGGGTACCTCTAATCTATTGTTCTTAAGCTAAAAAACGCAAGCCGCTCATGCAAAAATTAATGCTTACTTGCCTTCTTTTAGGGACGTTTTGTATGGCTTCCCTGGCCCAGGTTAGCCTTGAAGGAAGTTGGGAAGGAACCATCACTACCGGTGGTCTAGACTCCAAAGAATCTTATAAATTCGAACTGGTACTTGCCCGAAGCGGTAAGAAAGGTAAGTTAAAGGGCCGGTCTTTTGTCCATATTTCTCCTGATAAAGTGATTGAAATGGATATCGGTGGCCGTTTGTATGGAGACCAGTCGATGTACCTGGAAGATATTTTTTTCCTACCCTCAGAAGGAAAAGAGGTCGCTCCACCGTATAACCGCAAATACGAATTAATCTTTAATCGTAGTATCTGGGATTCCAATCTACAAGGCTATTGGCAGGAGAAGCGTCCTGATCCTTTTTTTCCGATGCGTAGCCGTGGCCGAATTTTTCTGAAGAAGAAAAAGGCGAGTGGGGCTTAATTAAGAGGTGAAGAGGTGAAAGGTGAAAGGGGAGAAAGAGGTGTCTTGTCCTGCAGTAGAGCTTTATTCCCCAACCAGTCATAACTTGTTGGGGAATAGGCGTCTATTTTTACTTATCCTTCATCTAGTAAGATCAAACCATACCAAGTGTGTTGGGTACGATCTCCTCCTTCTGGGAAGAAGTTGACAAAACTATTTGTTATACCAATACCACGGGCATTTTCGTACGGACCAGTGCCACCTGTGATTCGAAAGCGATCTTGGAATTTTGCTTGGTACTGAGCGGGTTGCGGGATCAGCTTTACGACACCTACTGGAATTTCAATGTAAAGTTCGTGTCCATCTGCCAGGAAGAAAGTGCCTTTGCCGTCCTTATAGTCGATCTCGCTCTCTCCTGCTCCCGGAGGCTTCACACAGAAGGTGATTTCACTCGCGAAGTTCCCGAGGTAACGAGCTCTACCTTCTTCTCCTTTTTGTACATTGAAAAATGGAAAAGCCGTATCCAGGCAATCGCCACTTCCAAATCCAAGTCGAGGATCCGTCAAGTCTTGTTCTGTAACAAATTTGGCTTTGAATTTCTTGATCCGGTGGCGACCGTAGAACCCACCTCCTAACTGTAATAGTGCCTCTTCTTCAACGGCGGTTAATGTTAAATCTTCGCTACGCTCTGCTTCCACGCTTACTTCTTCGGTTTGTATTGCTTTTTCGCAAGAGAAAAAAGCAAAGGCGATTGACATCGCGAATAATAGATGTTTTAGGTTTTTCATGATATTCATTATTTTATTGAGGTGGTTTAAAAATGTTTGATAGAATAAGGCATTAGAGAGCCATGTCCAGCACCTTAAATTGCTGCACTTTTGTTGTGGCCACTCGAACGTGTTTCATCTTGATGTTTGGCTAATACTTTATTCCTATTAACCTTCATTCTCTGACCGCAAAATTGTCAGAGAACCATAATCTCATTGATTAGCAACTACGCTTGCTCTGCGTGCACCAGATATATAGTTAACTAGATAATGTGTAGTGGACAATTCGATTGGGGCCTTCTTGACAGCTAAGTCAGCTCCTTGCCAGATGAATTCTCCTGCTATAAACCATTTTTCCTTTTTTGGACCAAGTGCTCCGCCAACAACGTCCTCTAAGAGCTTGACGGAATGATTGATTTTAGTTCTCCCTGGCAGCCAGATAGCAGGGCCTAATTTCATAGTGAGGCTTATGGTAGAAACGGAGTAGCGACTTGAGTTTCTATTATAAAACTGTATCCTAACACGATGTTTTTCTTGTTTTCTGAATTTTATTGTTTTTATCCACTTTGATCCATTTTTATATTCTACCTCTAAACCCGTAACATACAAGTTCGCATCTTTATATAATGGCTTAATATTGTATTGGCTCCACGCCGGTGTCGTCAAAAACAATAGAGACAATATTGTTACTGTCTCTTATACACATCTGACGCTGCCGACGAAGAGGA
>CAJXUM010000678.1 GCA_913060855.1 uncultured Lewinella sp.
GTGTTATATGAATTTGATGGATTAAATCGATTGGTCGCTGAAATTAACCAAGAAGGAGAAAAAACGCTTTTTGAACATGATCAAGTAGGCAACTTGACAAAATTTGAAACAGAGAATGGGAATGTTATTAGAATTACCTATGATAAGCTGAATAGAATTACCAAAATTATAGATGAAATTGGAGAGGTTTTGAGTCTAGGCTACGACGGAAATTCCAACATCATATGGAAGGCAAATGGCAATGGAGAAACCACCAGTTACGAATATGACGCTATGAACAGGGTAGTATCAGTCATGGACCCTATGGGTAGCGAGATCAAATATACTAACGATCAAAATGGCAATGTTACAAGTATTCAGGATCGAAATGGACAAATTCGAAGCCAAACCTTTGATGAATTGGATCGTCTGGCTTCCAAAATCGACAACATGGGGAAAGTCACCCATTTAAAATATGATAAAAACGGAAATCAATTGTCCGTTGAGGACGCAAAAGGAAATTTTACTCAATACGAGTATGATGAATTGGATCGACTGATTAAGGAGGTTTTTCCAGATGGTTCAACACTTCAATATTCTCTTAATGCTGTAGATCAGGTTTTGAATAGAACAGATAATCAAGGATATCTTACTACCTATGAATATGATGAGCTTCAAAGATTAGTACGGCGAGAATACCCTGATGGGACAGAAGAGACCTTCACTTATGATCCTAATGGAAATATTTTGCAGGCTGCAAATAAAAATGCTACCGTCTCATTAACTTATGATAAGATCAATAGGATTGTAAAAGAATCCATAAATGGGTACACAACAAAAATAAGGTATGATTTTGGATCTAGTAAGAGAGAACTCATTTATCCGAGTGGCAAGAAGGTAACTGAATACTTTGATAAAAGAGGTAGAGTGGCTGAGATCTTTGAAAGTTCGATGGAGGATTTACCTCTTGTAGCCTATGAGTATGATTCCAGTGATCGACCATTAAGAAAAGCATATCGGAATTTAGCCAAGACATCCTATGTCCATGATGCCAATGCAAGGAGTGTTTCTCTTGTACACGATTTGAAAGAAAGGATTATAATCAATTACACATACGACTCAGTAGGTAATCGCATTAGTGAATATTGTAGCATTTACCCTGAAAGATCCAGGAGGTTTGAATTCGATGATCTTCATAGATTGACTGAAGTCAAAGAAGGTAACTTTAGTGACAATGATCAATCCAATGTCTCTGTCCTTCAGCAATATGAATATGATGCCTTAGGCAATAGAATAAGATATAAGAGAAACGATATTGATGTCAGATATACCTCAAATGACCTCAATCAGTATTCTAGTATAATTGTAGACGAACAGAGTGACCTTGACTATGATTTGAACGGAAATATCATACAAGCGTTTGGTAGGAGCTATTCATATGATTTAGAGAATAGATTGACCAAGATTGAAGGAGGAACAGAGGTAGAATACTTATATGATGCTTTGGGCAGAAGAATTTCGAAGATCCTGAATCAGGATACAGTTCAATATTTCTATGACTTTTTGAGGATTGTTGAAATTCGAAGAGGGAGCGATGACATTCAGAACTTTGTATATGGGCAAAGACTGGATGAGGTTATTGCTATGCTAAGAGGCCAGCAATCCTATTATTATCACGAAGATGCCATTGGTTCTACAAGATTCTTGACTGACGAACAAACAAATACTATTGAGCAATATTACTATGACGCATTTGGTTCGCCTACTATTTTGGATTCAATGAATCAGGTACGTAGTAATTCTCTTTGGGAAAATCCCTTCTTGTTTACCGGAAGAGAATATGACTTTGAGGCAGGACAGTATTTTTTTAGAGCACGCCAATTGCATCCAGAAATCGGAAGATTTTTGCAAAGAGATCCGACAGGATTTATAGACGGCTTTAACTTTTATACATATGTGGACAATAACCCGATCGTTTACACAGACCCATTCGGGTTATGGAAATGGTATGGCAATTGGGGTGGCCCAGGCTGGACCAATGGAACTAATACATGGACCGAAGATGATGATTTTCCTAGAAGGGGTGAAGAAGGCTATGTAGAACCGATTGATGAAAGAGATGAATGTTACTATGATCATGATGTATGCCTGAACGATTGTGGACATACGTTTTGCGATCCAAATCAGAGAGAGCAATGTCGTTGGGGTTGTGATTTAATATTGTCTCGCTGCTTAATCTATGTTCCTATTTCTTTTTCTCAGTTTTTCTATGGAGACACCTTTGTTGAAGCAGGTCTCTTCAAAGCATTTCCACCTAATAGAAAACCTGGTAAATTCCTTGGAAATTAATTGTACCCATGCTAATTAATAAACTACTAGTACTATCAATCTATTTTTTTGCGTTTTGCTGCATCCCCTTGACATTTTGTCAATCTGACTGTGACGAGGGAAATGATGATGGAGGGCATGGATGCCCTCCAGGAGTCTCAACACCTAAACCGCCACCTCCCTGTTCGGCTTGTTTCCCCGTCGTCCACGCCTTCGATCCCAACGACATCGTAGGCCCTACCGGCTACGATACGCCACAATGGATGGCAGGAAAAGACCAGTTTCAATACATGATACGTTTTGAAAATGACCCTGATTTTGCGACGGCACCTGCGCAGAAAGTGACTATCCGAATGCCAGTAGATAGCCAGATGAATGTCTTTTCCTTTCAATTAGGCGAATTCGGCTTCGGATCCTATCGCTATACCGTACCCAACAATAGCTCCTTTTACTCTGATCGTTTAACCAATACGGCTGATTCCTTGAATGTATTCGTTGATGTGACAGCAGGAATTGATGTGACCAAGAACGAAGCCTTCTGGATCTTTGAATCTGTCGATCCCGTGACTGGCTTAGTCCCGGAAGATGCCCTTACCGGCTTCTTGCCTGTCAATGATACCACCATTAACCGCTTTAATGATACTATTACCAAACCAGGAGAAGGCTTTGTTACCTTTTTGCTCAAACCCAAGTTAATTGTCCAGACTGGAGACTCCGTAACGCACAAAGCTTCCATTGTATTTGACATTAACGCCCCCATTCCAACGAATACCTGGAGTAATATCCTAGATGCAAAGCCACCAAGCAGTCGTGTTCTACCAGCCGCGTCTCTTACCCCGTCCAACAGCATTCGATTACAGTTTGCAGGGGAAGATGATCCTGGTGGTGTAGGAATAGCTCATTATGATCTATACATAACCAAAGACAATGGTTCCTTCTTCCTTCACCAAGCGCAAATTGACACCAACTACTTTTGGTTTACCGGTGAAGCCGGCAGTCAGTATCAGTTTTACACTAGAGCTACAGATCATGTAGGGAACCAGGAAGAGCCAAAATTTGAGAAGGAAACCAGTACAACCCTCGGAGTTGAAAACTATATTATAGTGGAATCACCCGGAGCTGGAGATCAATTCTGTCCCGGAGATACCATTCCCATCAGTTGGGCCAGCGTCAATGCGGGTAACGGCTTTGATCTTGCCATTTCCTTAGATGGAGGGAGTCAATTTATACCGATTGTCGAAAATATAGACAGCCTAGCTAGCCCCTACTTATATGGCCTGTCCACCAGTATTCCGACCACTGAAGTAGCAATTATTCAAATCAAGAACCATGAAAATGGCGAGATTATTGGTAACAGTAATCCATTTACCATATGGCTCAAACCCATCGTTGATTTAGGCCCAAATATCCGTTTAGAAATAGGCGGGACAGCAGAATTGATGCCGACCGTAGAAGATGAATCCCTAAGCTATCTCTGGTCTACCGGAGAAACCACTTCAAGTATTACGGTTAGCGAATTAAATCGTTATACATTAACTGTCATGGATACCAATGGCTGTGTAGCAACAGACAGTATTCAGGTTGAATCGGTAACTGGAATTCAGGAATTGGTTCAGGGGACTGTGCAAGTTTTTCCCAACCCAACCACCAAATTCATCCAACTCAATTATGAGCTCAATCAATCCGCTAGGATAAATTTCGAATTAACCAATTTAGAAGGGAAATCTATTCGGCGTATTCCTCGGCAAAGGCAAAGTTTGGGAAAGCACAGTGAGCGTTTTGACCTGCAAAAATTCGCCCAGGGGAATTATCTACTCCGAATGCAGGTAGGTGGTGAATGGGTACAATGGCAAATTACAAAAATTTGATGCCAAGATCCTAAAACAGCCAGTAAGAACCGTTTTTTGGAAGGAAGAAAGTTGATTTTTTTTCGGTTACTTTTAAAATTGAAATTCTCAATGATTCACTATCTCTACAGCCTTGAGGTCTCTAGATTGCTTGTTCGGCATGCTGAATTATTTTTCTTAGAAACTCCATTGCTATCTTCTGCTCCCTCACCTTACCAACCCTTACGGCATCGACCAAAGCTAATAACTCATAAAGCGTTTTATCTCTCTGAATCGCTTCTGGAACACTGCTATAAAGCGGAATGATTGCTTGTCCTCTAGTATTACCCTTGTAATAGGGCCACACAAGTTTTTCATCACTCTGGATTTCGAAACTTAATGGCTCAGCAGAATGCGCGGTGGGAATCCCCCTCACAAGCTGTCCAGGGTGCTGAGGAAATACATACTTGACACCATATTCTATAAAATCTGTCTCTTATACACATCTGACGCTGCCGACGAAGAGGATAGTGTA
>CAJXUM010000679.1 GCA_913060855.1 uncultured Lewinella sp.
GAGATCAGCCTCGGTCTCGTGGGCTCGGAGATGTGTATAAGAGACAGTTATTACGGATGGGACATCGGGCGAAAGCTTAATTGGAGCCACGGTGCTTAAACCAGGTACCAATGCAGGAGCGATTAGTAATGCCTTTGGGTATTATGCCCTGCCCTTACCTTCTGGACGCCACAACTTGGACTATTCCTACGTAGGGTATCAGAAGCAGGCGGTAGGTTTGGACATCGCGGCTATGGCTCAAAAGAACCTATCGCTGCGACCGACTTCCATCGCTTTACCAGATGTGATTGTTGCGCAACGTGCCACCAATAGCTTGGAATCAGCTGATTTGGGGCAAATGGATTTATATCCTGGGGAATTGAGTGCCATGCCGGAATTTGCTGGCGAGTCGGGACTAGTGAAGGGCTTACAGACTTTACCAGGCGTGAAGATGCATAGTGATGGTTCGGCTTTTTTCTATACTAGGGGAGGGGAGCGTGATCAAAATCTCATTATCGTTGATGACGCACCGATTTATAACCCTTCCCATCTATTCGGTTTTTATTCGATGATTATCCCTGATTTTGCGAAAGAAATAAAGGTCTACAAAAGTGATATGCCCGCTAATTTGGGTGACCGCTTGTCATCGATTATTAGTATTCGAACAAAGGACGGTAACCTGAATAAATTTGAGCTTAGCGGCGCCATTAATCCGCTGGTGAATCGATTTTCATTAGAAATACCGGTGGTCAAGGAACGCAGCTCCATTTTTACCTCTTGGCGTCGCTCTAACTTTGAATGGTTGTATAAAAGGGCCGCTCCCAATGCGGATCTTGGATTTGGCGATTTTAGTTTCAAATGGAATTACAAAATCAACAATAAGAATCGATTCTACTTTACAAGTATACTGGGCGTTGATAATTTTACTAGTGAAACGAATGGCGTTCGTTCGGGCATTCGTTGGGGTAATTTTACTTCAACTCTTCGCTGGAATCATTTATTTGGACCCAGGTTGTTTTCCAACACGACGCTCTATACGGGAAGCTTTGATTACCGACTCTTTTCTAATCCCAATATCTGGCGTTCTAGCTTGGGGACTTTGAGCCTGAAATCAGATTTTACCCATTACGCCCGTGCGAATTTCACTTCTAAGTTTGGCCTGGAAGTACAAGCTTATTTCATCAACCCTGGTAGCGTTACCTTGGATAGTACAGTGGCTATTTTACCGGCCGTTGAACCCGATTATTCTCGAAAGACGGTACTCTATTACCAAGGTCAATGGGATTTAAATCCTAAGCTGCAATTGAAGGCAGGGGCGCGGCTCATCAATTGGGCTAACCTTGGACCTACGGAGATCTACAACTACAACTCGAACTATGCGCCTACCGATACCACCGTGGTAGGAGAGGGTGTTTATAATCGATATTTGCACTTAGATCCGCGAATCAGTCTTCGGTATAAATTGGATAGTACTAGTCAGGTAAAACTGAGTTTCGGATCCTATCATCAATATTTACAATTGATTTCGAATTCGATTTCTCCTTTTACTTCCTTGGAGGTTTGGCTACCTGCTAATCAATACTTACAGCCGCAATCTGCCCGAGAAGTTACGCTGGGTTATGCTACCACTCTTAGTTCCCAAATGTCGCTAAGCGCGGCGGCTTACTATAAGCAATTTAGCCATCAAATTGATTATAAGGACCATGCGACGACCTTGCTTAATCCCTTATTAGAAGGAGAGCTACGATTTGGCACTATGCAATCTTATGGCCTGGAAGTTTTACTGAAAAAGACTAGTGGGCGCTTGAACGGTTCGCTGAGTTACAACTTCTCACGCGCCACTCGTCAGACGGAGGGTTTGAATGCTGGCCGCGTTTATCCTGCTTTCCAAGATCGGCCGCATGATTTTTCACTACTGTTGAATTATCGCTTAGCTAAGCGCACATTATTCTCTACTTATTATACGGCTTTTAGTGGGACTACTTTCTCTTCCCCGACTGGCTTTTACACCTTCAATGATCAGCGAGTTCCCATTTTTGATGAAAAAAACAATGATCGGCTACCGGCCTATCGGCGACTGGATATTGCCTTTAAATTTCAGTTGAATAAAAATGACGAGGCCCGCTATCAGCATGCTTTGGTCTTTTCCATTTACAATGTACTGGCCCATAAAAATATTGTTGCGGTCAATTTCAATAAAATACCAGTTGAGGGGGCTCGGCCGGTGGTGAAAAGTAATCTGTTATCCCTTGAAGCCTTGCAAGCTAGCCAGATTGATTTGATTCGTTTTATGCCTTCTTTGACTTATAAATTTAATCTTCTTTGATCATTTCTGTACACCTGCCTCTAGCGCACGGAGATTGACAGATGATCCAATTATAATAGAAAGTTTATGCCTAGATCATTATCACTAAGAAACGCGTATATATGGGGCTTGTCCTTGGTTCTGATCCTCTTGGCCTGTGAGGAAACGACTGAATGGAACCTAACTAGTGGAGAGAACGAGAAATTAGTAGTAGAGGCGATATTGACGGATGAATTTAAGGAGCAAACTATAAGCTTGAGCTTGAGTGATAATGACTTGAATGGGGAACCTATTGGTCTAAATGATGCCCTTGTCCATGTGGAGGTAAATGGAAGTGCAATTGCCTTTATTCCAGATAACCAAGTACCTGGACGCTATACTAGTGAAGTTCCTTTTGCGGTACTTGGTGACTTATCTTATCGATTAAATATCGTGTGGAATGATCAGCTGTACACCGCGACGAGTGAATTATCGACGGTAGCTCCCATGCCTACTATCAGCTTTTTACCCTACGCTGATACGGATAGTTTAAGGTTTGACGAATTCGCCCCATTATACAATGCCAATCAGCAAGCGATGTATGAGATGAGGATTGACTGGTCTCAGTTGACTAATGAGGAGAATGCCGAAGCAAAATTACTATTCTTTACATTTAGTACGATTGATGTGAGTGCTTTGATTCGGCCAGTGCAAGATACCGTGCGTTTCCCGCGAGCTAGTACCGTTATTGCCCGTAAGTATGGATTGAATGATGATTTTGCGGCCTATATGCGGGCTTTAGCCATTGAGACCTATTGGCGAGGAGGCATTTATTATGGTGCTGCGGCGAGTCTGCCGACCAACATTAGCAATGATGGATTAGGCTTTTTTAGCACTTGTGCGGTGCTGACCGATACCTTGATCGCAGAGTAAGCAATAGTGAGACAAACAAAATAACTACGCATTCTGGCGCAACTTATTTAATTCGTTTCACATAGACTTTGTTTGGAACTAATGTAGCGCCATAGAACCCATTGCAGTCTATAGTCTAATAAAAAATAAAAAAAACTTCAACTCGACTAAGGGTATACTTATTTACCGGTGTATTAAGGGCGAAAGGCGGGATAACCGCCCCATTTGAAAACACAATAAATAAGTAATCATGAAAAAGTTATTTTTTTTAGCCGCCCTTTTCTTAGTGGTAAGTTTTATGCAATCTTGTGAAAAAGATACCGTCGAAAACCCGGATGACTTAATTGTCCCGACCCTACCTCCTCAAGAGACTTTTATCATGCCTTTCACTGGTTATGAAGATTTAGATACAACTGGATTCACAAGCCCCCAGTCTGAGTTAGAGGAACGTGGAGGACCGACTAGTTTTAGAAATTGGTTTTATGCCGGTAGCAATGTGTTCGTCTGGAACGTGGTTTTAGGGGTAAGTATGGCAGTACCAGTGGCATCCTTCCGTGAAGCCTTTAATCATACACCAACATATGACGGGAATGGCGCTTTTGTCTGGAGTTATGACTATACCTTAGCCGGGGCTACCTATATTGCCGCGCTATCTGGGCGTTTCGTCAACAATAACCAAGATGTAGAATGGGTAATGAATATCTCTAAAGTCGGAGGTTTTGCCAATGTCGAATGGTACCGTGGAGTAGTAGCGAGGGATCATAGTGGAGGGACTTGGACCTTAAACCATCGCCCTGAAAACCCAGAGCCATTGATTACAATCGATTATGATAAAAACGTAGCCACTGGAGTGTTTTCGATTCGATATACTAATATCATTCCCGGTAACCCAGATAACGGCGACTACATCATCTATACTACCGAAGCGGGAGATGAATTCAATCGATCCTATGATTTTTTCCGAGGAGATGATGACTTCTTAGAAATAGAATGGAAAGCTCCAACTAATGAGGGACGTGTTCGAAATCCCAAGCAATACGGCGATAATGACTGGCATTGCTGGAACACTGAATTGCAGGATATAGATTGTTAAGAAGTCGGAAATTCGAAGTGGGAAATCGGAAGTTCGAAGTCGGAAGTTTTCTCACTTCCCATTTCCGGTTTCCCACCTCCCACTTGGCTACGCCCTCGGACAAGCCTTTATCGGCGATATATTATCAATGAGGATATTACCACGCGGTGAAGTATTGTCCTCACTATAATAAGCCTCGAGAATGATATAATTGATGTAATCGCTGGTGGTAAATTCTACCTCATAGGTTTTCCAAAAGGTGTGCTTAACAAAACCGGTTTGCAAAAGCAGTTGGTTTTTGGCACCTAATGTTTTACCTCCCCATATTCTCAATCGAATAGGAGCATTATACGTACTATACGTCTGTCTCTTATACACATCTGACGCTGCCGACGAAGAGGATAGTGT
>CAJXUM010000680.1 GCA_913060855.1 uncultured Lewinella sp.
GTTATACCCCCTTCTATATTTGAAGGCTACGGTCGTCATTGATTAGAAAAGCTGTTGTGCTTATACTACCTTAAATCGCAAGATAGTCTAGCCCCCCTCTTCTCTTCAGGACCATTCAATCAGTATTATTTAGCAAGGCATTACAACGATGTTACTGAACACGTGCGTAAGTACTTGATACTAAGCGTTCTTCTTCGGTAATACCCATCACTATGCTGGCATAACTATGCCTATTTTCAAGCCCAAATTCGGCTTGAAACACTAAGTCGTTGGTAATGAGCTATCCTTGTGTACTACACTGTGCCATCAGAAGATTGGCCTTAGTACTCTGGAAAATAAATATCTACGCGTTTTGGCCGTGTCTTTTTACGCTACTCTTCGTCACGTCCTCACCTTGGTAGCTATGGCTATCAGGTTCCGGGCGTTCCTCGATTAGCATAAAAATTCAGTGCCCAAAAGACGAAGCTACTTATTTTACAAAGTACTCATTGTCAATGGTTTGTTGCTGTGACAAAGCGCCGCTTTGTTGTAGTAATAGCATTTCTGTTGTTGCGGTAAAGTCGCAAGTGATGAGTCTATTCATTACCTCTGATCCTACACACGCCTGCTAATTTCCCACTACACTATGTATTCCTAACACACTGTTGTGCAGTCCTCGTGGCTGCATCTAGCCTGCTATAGGCTATGCACTCTTTGGATTAAACCCCCAATGAGATAGCCTATTTTATGTGCTTTTCCGACTGCTACCAGCAATTGTCTGGTACAGGCTGTTACACCTATGCCTACATTCTTCGGAACACATAATATGAGTTTAATGGAGATCTATCGTACTTCATTAAGCAGGCCTTTTCTATGTCTATTTTAATACAATCGGCAAGTCATACTTCTTGCTAGGGGGCGTTTATGCCCGGACCTTACTACACCAAACAAATACATCAATCTTTTTAAATCTTTTCACATGAAACACGAAACTACACCAAAAACAAACCGCAATTTAGAATCTAGCCTCTTGATCATCATGCTTTGTGCGGGTCTACTCGGCATCCTATACCATCTGGGCGCCAATAACAAAGAAGACCAAAATCTGGTCATGAATTATGAAAAGGGCATTAGTCCCGATAGAGCCTACATCAGTGTCGATCAATCTGCGGAAGTTGGTTTACCCGTACAATTTTCCTTACATGCTGCTGATCCAGCCGCTAAATATCAACTTTACATCGGAGAAAAGGACCTGCTAGATATTTCTCAAACAGCGTTTGAGCATGTATTTGATCAAACAGGATTGTATCCATTGCAGCTGATTCTTCGTACAAACGATGGGAGAGAAGTCATTGAGACTTATGAAATTGAGATTAAAGAGGGAAAGAATATTGCGGCCTATTAAAGCTTACTATTCTTATATATAGACAACTTATAATAGCTTTTTTTCTAATACTTTGATCAAAAATCTATTATTTTTGTTGTAGCTTATTGGAAATTCAACGCTCGGAAAAAGAAAACCTCTTTTTCCGAGCGTCAAAACCATCGATATGATAGCTTTTAAAGATCTTTTAGAACGATCCGCCTTCGGTGTATGCAGTTATCTAGCCGATAAGATAGGGATTGCTACTTCACGCGTCAGGCTATATTTCATCTATGCCACTGTTGCTACGCTAGGCTCTCCCATTCTATTTTACTTAGTGGGCATATTTTGGCTCAACTTGAAGAAATACATCAAGAATAAGCCCAACCTTGTTCGGCAATAAATCGCCTACTGCTGAAAGGCGAAGCGAATAATATTAGCGCCCATCTGTAAGGCTTTCCGACGTACATCTGGTGGATCTTTATGCACCTCAGGATCTTCCCAACCATCTCCTAAATCACTTTCATAGGTGTAAAAACACACCAAGCGATCTTCTGAGAACAAGCCAAAACCTTGTGCGGGCTGATCATCGTGTTTATGGATTTTCGGTACCCCTTTTCTGAAATCATACTTTTGATGGTAGATAGGATGCTCGAAGGGTAGTTCGATGAACTCTTGTTCAGGAAATACCTTCTTCATCGCTACTCGAACGTAAGGGTCAATACCGTAGTTATCATCAATATGCAAAAAACCACCCGCTACGAGGTAATTACGAAGGTTTTCAGCTTCGGCATCAGAGAATACAACATTTCCATGCCCAGTCATATGCACGAAGGGGTAATTGAATAGTTCGGCACTACCCACCTCCACCACCGCATAGTCGGGAGAAAAGTCGGTTCCCAACTGGCCATTACAAAAACGCGCCAAATTCGGCAGGGCCGTTGGATTAGAATACCAGTCTCCCCCTCCCGAATACTTGAGTAATCCCAACTTCAGTACGGGCTGTTCCTCCACTGTAAAAGCGAGGGTACCAAAAATTAGCAGGATAACACCCATCAGTGATTTCTTCATCATCAGCTATTTTAAACTATTTCATTGATTCAACAAATGAATACTATGACAAGCTACCAAGGCAGCCGTCTCTGTTCTCAGTCGGGCTTCTCCCAGACTTACCGCTTTAAATCCTTGCTGTAGGGCCAAGTCAATTTCCTCGCTTGAAAAATCGCCTTCGGGCCCTATTAAAATACAAACGTCATTTCCGGCCTGATAGGTCTGTTTTAAGGACCTTTTATTATCGGCTATGCAATGCGCAATCATACCTTGTCCGGTCAATGGACTTTGAATAAAGTCCGAGAAAGCGGTCAGCGGATTTAATAAAGGCAATTGAGCTTTTAGGGATTGCTTCATCGCCGCTATCAGCACTCTTTCCAGGCGTTCTGGCCGCAATCGCCTCCGCTCCGAACGCTGGCAAAGCAAGGGCGTGATGGACGATATCCCGATCTCTGTCGCCTTTTCCAAAAACCATTCAAAGCGATCTATATTTTTCGTTGGCGCCACCGCCAGGTGCAAATTGACCGGCGAAGGAGCTACCACATCAATTCTTTCTTCGATCTGTATTCGGCAGCTTTTCTTGCCTACTTCAATCAGACGGCCTTTGTACATACCGCCTTGGCCATCGACAAAATGCAACGCATCACCCAGCTGCTTTCGCAGCACCTGTGCACAATGCCGGGCCTCTCCTTCTTCCAAGGTGGCCCAGTCGCCCTCGATTTTTGTTGTATAAAAGAGATACATAGGACTCAAAGTTAATATTCATCAGCTATTTGCGAAAGTACTTCCAAAAAATTGCGCAATTCATAGTACCTTTGTGTTCCTTTATAAGAGCGCTGGCGCTATACACAGCTTTACTAAGGATTATAGTTAGGTTCTCGATAAAGTCGTACAATAGTACAACAATGATAGCCGCCAGGCTGTTTAAGTAACGTTAAATTAAAGGTGGTACAGCCACCATTTTCAATTGATTATTGACCATACAAAATATAAATCGAGGAATATATGGATATTCTGATTATGGCGGGACAGCTAATGTTAAGTTTGTCCATTTTGATTGTGCTGCATGAGATGGGTCACTTTTTGCCTGCTCGTCTATTTGGTACACGAGTAGAAAAATTTTATCTCTTTTTTGATCCCTGGTTTTCTTTGTTGAAGAAAAAAGTGGGCGATACAGAATACGGTATTGGATGGCTTCCGCTAGGAGGTTATGTGAAGATATCAGGGATGATTGACGAGAGTTTCGACCGCGAACAGATGGACCAAGAGCCACAACCTTGGGAGTTTCGCTCCAAGCCAGCTTGGCAACGTTTGATTATTATGCTAGGTGGTGTTACGGTGAACTTTGTCCTAGGTTTTCTGCTCTATGGCATGGTTTTATTTATTTGGGGGGAAGAATATTTGCCGAGTAAAAATGTAGAATTTGGTATTCATGCCGATTCGCTGGGTGTAGAACTTGGGCTCCAAGATGGTGATGAAATTCTAGCTATCGGTGGCAACGAGTTTGAGCAATTCAACGAACGAGCCATCATCCGTGAAATTGTCATCAATAGTGCCTCTTCTATCGATATTCAACGCAGTGGCAAAGAAATGCAATTGCCAATTGATGAAAAATATATTGGTGTCTTATCCAGTCATGAGAATAAAGACAAACGTCTATTCTGGGCAAGAGTGCCTTTCGTAGCTGGCGAAATTCTAAAAGACTCTCCAGCAGCCAAGGGAGGTCTCGAGATAGAAGATAGGATTATAGCCTTGAATGACACACCAACGCCCTTCTTCAATGAATTTGCTACTAAGGCCAATACGTTGAAAAGCCAGGCCATTAAGGTGAAGATCTTACGAAACAAAACGGATACGATGGTCTTGAATATGACCACGACCGAAGAGGGCCTGATCGGTGTAGCACCTTACGGCGCCACCTACTTCTTCGATACAGAAAAACGAGAATATACGGCTGCTGAGGCTTTACCTGCTGGTGTAGCTAAAGGCTATGACTTCCTAAGCGATCAAATCAAAGCTTTCGGTCAAATCTTCAAAAGCAAGATCAAAGCCTCTGAGAGTTTGGGTGGATTTGCCTCTATCGGTAAGATGTTTGGCAACGAATGGAACTGGGAACGATTCTGGACCATGACGGCCATTTTATCGCTGATCTTAGCCTTCATGAATTTGCTACCGATCCCCGCACTAGACGGCGGTCATGTGATGTTCTTGTTGTATGAAATGGTGCTGTCTCTTATACACATCTCCGAGCCCACG
>CAJXUM010000681.1 GCA_913060855.1 uncultured Lewinella sp.
ATCTACACTATCCTCTTCGTCGGCAGCGTCAGATGTGTATAAGAGACAGCTACCTCACCTGCACCTTTTACAACGGCATTCAGTGTGATATGCTCAATAGCGGTGAGGTCGATGTCTCTGATCCCCACATATTGGTTTTGCGTTAGACCACCCAGACAATCGTTCCTTGTTAGGAATTGAGTTGGCTTGGCGTCCTCACTTTTTAGGTTTTGGCGCTCGGCTTCAAACTTGGCAGCGCGCAAAATTAAAGAATTTTGCTTGGTAATGGAAGTAATGTTACCATTCCCTAAATCAGTATAAGTCGCCATCAATACGTATACGCCTTCTTGTTTGTCTTGATCGTGCTTATTTGTCACATAGGTCCCTTTGATGGGGAAGGCAGATTCTACAACCGGCGCACCGGATAGCGATAGAATATATTTGACCATATTCTCCGCCTGTCCATTCGTTAGTTGCGGATGAGCCGACATGGCGGTTTCTCCCCAATTGCCACCCCCACCAATAATTACTTTTTGTGAAAGGGTAGCGACTGCAGCTGGATCATCTCCATAACGTTGCGCGATATCGAGGTAACTTGGGCCGTTGATTTTTATTTTCTCGGCATGACAGTTCTTACAATCAGATTGTCCTACCAACTGGGCTCCTCTGGCAACCGGGGAAGTAGGCGTTGCATCAGCCATTTGATGGCCCTGCGCAACGACAGTAAGATCATACCCTTCTTTGAGATAATCGATATTTACTTTCACCATCTCACCCGGAATATCTCCATTCTGGGTCGTTCCATCCTCTTTATCCGCGATATTGACCTGATAGTCTAGCAGTCCGTCATTCCAATATAAGCTTTTATTGCCGTTGATTTCCCAAGCTACTTCTGGGGTCTCATTACCCACCTGGATATCTATGGCACTTTCGGCGACTAGGCCAGAAGGGTCGGTGACTCTAAGTCTTACCCGATAGGTGCCAGGGCTATTAAAAGTATACATGGGGTAAGCAGATTCGTCCTGGACTTCTGATCCCTTGAATATCCACTCATAAGTGATTTTATCCCCGTCTAGATCTTCCGACTTAGCACCAGAGAAACCGACCGTCATTGGTGCGGCACCTACTGTTTTATCAGCTTCAATCCTGGCAATGGGTGCTCTGTTTCCATCTACATATTCGATCTTAGAAAGGCGTGCCTCCGGGTTTCTGGCAAACCATTGCATACCATATTCGAGTAGATACAGTGCTCCATCTTTACCAAAAACCATATCCATGGGGCGTTTGAGTTCACCGCTAGGCATGAAAGGGTCGGCCTTGATGAATTTCCCATTTTCATCTAACTTGATGATGTAAATCCAGTGCCGCATCCATTCATAGATGAAAAGCTTGTTGTCGAAATAGTCAGGAAATTGAGTCTTAGCATCAGGGAACGCATCTTTATAAAAAACCGGCCCAGCCATAGGGTTTTTCCCACCGGTAGCCGTCCAAGGGAATTCCTCGGATTCATCATAAGAATACCACACTAAGGAAGAATTGAAAGGAGGTAGTTCTTTTAGGCCCGTATTGTTAGGTGAATCATTGATCGGTTTTTCTGGATTGAAAAGCGGGCCAGATTTTCCGGCTGCGAAATCATAATCATTATAGACCTTATTGTCGCCTCTGAAATAGGGCCAGCCATAGTAGCCAGCTACCTGAGCCTGGTTTATTTCGTCATATCCTTTAGGGCCTCGGTTTTCGCCATCTTTTCCGGCATCAGGACCAACATCCCCCCAGTATAGCCAATCTTTTTTCTGATCGATGGAAATGCGGAAAGGATTACGGCAACCCATGACAAATATCTCGGGCCGTGCATTGGGCGTACCTTTGGGAAAAAGATTTCCTTCTGGAATGGTATAGGTGCCATCGGGTTCTGGATGAATGCGGAGCACTTTGCCTCTCAAGTCATTGGTGTTGGAAGAGGTGCGCTGTGCATCCCAGGGTTCTCGGCCTTCGCCCTCGTCGATAGGCGCAAAGCCGTTAGAGGCAAAGGGATTGGTATCATCACCTGTAGAGAGAAACAAGTTGCCATGTCGGTCAAATTCTAATGACCCACCAGAGTGACAACATTGGACGCGCTGCGTTTCAACACTTAGGATGACCTTCTCCGAATCATAATCCCAAGTTTTACCATCAAAGTCGAAGCGAGATATGATATTGTGAGAAACGCCATCAGGTGGTGCGTAGTAGATATAAACCCAGTGATTTTCTTCATAGTTAGGATCAATGGCTACGCCCATCAACCCATCTTCAAACTCTTTCCAAACCGGTAGCATCGTAATCAATTCCATTCGCTCCGCAACGGGATTCCAAAGCTTAATAGCTCCCTTTCGTTCTACCAAAATCACACGGCCGTCATCAAAGACGTCCAGCTCCATAGGCTCATCCAAGTTAGAACCAAGAACAGTCTGGACAAAACGATTTTCAGCTGGCACCGCATAGGTATGGGCCAGGCTATAGTCGAGTGCCTTGTTCTTTCCGATAGCGTATTTGATTCCCCCCAACAAATGTTTGAGGAAAACGGGTTGTTCGTAGCTCTCGGGCGTATGTCCCCAGCCGGTATAAAAGGCCCTACCTCCATCAAATTCGTGGTACCAGGCAATGGGATGATCGTCTCCGTTTTCACCTCCTTCATACGAGGACTCATCTACCTTCATCAGTATATTGAGGTCTGGATTTATATTTTTATAGTTGTACCATTCATCGGTGCGGCTAATTCTTTCTGCCCCTAGTTTCCTGGTTGAAGGGTGCGAGCCATCCACCACAACGGTTTCTGCTTCTTGTGTTTTGGGGTGACTTTTGAAGTAGGCACCTACCAGTTTGCCATACCAAGACCAATTGTATTCCGTATCAGCAGCAGCGTGAACACCGACGAATCCCCCACCTGCTTGAATATAGCGTTCGAATTCGGCTTGTTGAGTGGCATCTAGCACATCCTTTGTTGTATTCAGGAAAATGACGGCCGAGAAAAGGGAAAGGAATTCTTCTTTGAATTGACTGGCATCTTCGGTGTGAAATACCTTGAAGCTATTTTCACGTCCTAATTTATTAATAGCAATTACCCCCGCTTCAATAGAGGCATGGCGATAACCCGCTGTTTTACTAAAAACCAGGACTTTTTGCTCCCTTGGTTTTTCTATACATGCAAAGAGAAAGCATGTCAACAACAGGCCTAGCAAAATCTTGAATGAATATTTCATAATTGTTTAAAGTGTTCCTCCAGGGAGGTCTCGTTTTGAATGAATGATCGCTACCGTACCGGGTATCAGTACCTTACTTGATACTGATACAATGTTTTATGTGGAAATATATATTGGTTAATAGGGGGTAGATTGGGCGTCAAAAATACTAAGTAATGATGAAATAATAAAGTTTCGATTTAGAGCGCCGGGTTTTTGCGGCTAGACGAAGAAGAAAAAATGAGCATAGCCGTAGGCTACGTAAGCTTTTTCCTGATGAAGAATAGCTGCAAAAAGACCAGCTAAAAACGAAAGATTATTGTTTTACCATTACTAAATGAACGTATCCAATCAAAGTGAGGTAGAAAAACATCGGGAAAATAGCAGTAAAATGACGACTGGAGGTGAATCGGGGGAAGTAGAACTAGGCAAATACACTAAACAAGCTTACCCCTTTATCAAAGCGCCTTCCACAAAGTACATGCCGATGGCATTGGCACTCTCCTTAAACTCTCCTTGGTATTTACACCGAAATTGATCTTTAATTAATTCATAGGTGGTGGCAGAAATGTTTACTTCTCCGGCTTCTCCATTAGTTTCCATTCTAGAGGCAATATTGACGGTATCTCCCCAAATATCGTAGGCGAATTTTTTGATCCCAACGATACCTGCTACCAGTGGGCCCGTATGTATGCCAATGCGAGCCTCGAAAAAGGTTTGTCCGAGTTGTTTCTTACTAATTGCATTGTCCAGCATAAAGGCTTGAATCTCCAGCGCCGCGTGGATCACATTTGTGGCGTCATTGATGTCATCATCCGAGGCAATTCCGCCTACACAGAGGTAGGCATCTCCAACCGTCTTGATCTTTTCTAGGCCGTGTTTCTCCGTAATGTGGTCGAAGGCACGAAAGCAATGATCTATTTTTGCTACCAACTCCTCGGGCTCTAGTAATTCCGATATCCGAGAGAATCCTTTAAAGTCGGAAAACATCACGGTGACCATTTCATGGCGACGAGCTTTGGCTGAGCCAAATTTTTTGAGTTCATCGGCCGTGCCGGCAGGTAATATATTGAGGAGTAATTCTTCTGATTTCTGTTTTTCTTTTTCCAGTTCTTGGGTACGTATTTTGACTAATTCCTCTAGCTCTTTTTCTCTTTTCTTAATGGTATAAATTCGATAGCGAGCAATAATATAGAAGATGCCAAATAGTAGGGCCGTACAAATCGCCCAAAACCACCAACTCTTATAGTAGGCTTCCTTTACATGAATAGCTAATGCCAATTCATTGTTACTCCAGCTGCCATTTAGGGTCTTGGCCCTGACCCGTAGCGTATATTTACCGGCTGGAATATTATTGTAGCGAACTTCAGAGACAGATGTAGGTTCTGACCAGCTTTCCTCCTGTCTCTTATACACATCTCCGAGCCCACGAGACCGAGGCTGATCTCG
>CAJXUM010000682.1 GCA_913060855.1 uncultured Lewinella sp.
CACTATCCTCTTCGTCGGCAGCGTCAGATGTGTATAAGAGACAGCGCTACAAGTCGCTATGACGGAAAAAACCAGTGCAGCCATTGATACTTTTCTGATCAAATACCCCCGCCTTAAATTCACCCTGGCTAAGCAGGCCCGGCAAGTTAGAAATGAATTGTTCTTTGAAGAGCAGCAAGAAGCAGGAAATTATGAGGCTTTATTGGCTTTTCTTGAAGACAACAGGGCTTCGCTCCAGGAAAACAGCCCGGAATTAGTACCTAAATTAGAAGAAGCGGTGGTAAAGAGTTTCGTGAAGAAATATCCAGCGCCAAGTATGCGAAGCCTGTTTGCCTTAATGAACCGCTATCCGCGATTGAGTCCTTTTATGGATGAAAGCATGGCCAAGCTAGTGGATCGAAACCCATTTGTTTACCTATTTGAAGACCAACTTCGGCTCATAGATAATAACTATATTCCCAAGACTATTCAAGCCTTGTACCCCTACTATGCTTGTTATGGTACTCCCAAGGCTTTCGAACGCTTTTACACGCATTTTCCTAAAATGATCGATTCCGTAAACTACCGGAACGACTTTGCTTTAGCACGGGAAGTGCCAATCTTCCGCTCAAGTATGAGTGTAGAGGATTATGTTCAATACATCAAAAAGGCCGGGCCAAGTCATCGATCTTTCCAGGCTATTCAATTGCTGAGTCAAGGATTGATTCAAAAACAAGATTGGGCTGCTTTATCCGCTAAAATCAGCGAATATGAAAGCTACTATCAAACACCAGATCCTACCTTAAAGGGCTTTCGGGAAATTGTCAATGCGGCTGCCGAAACCGTAATTTCTAGCTCTTTTGGTGATCAGGTAAATACCATAGATGCTGAATACTCTCCTGTAGTAACCGTTGACGGCCAAACCGTATATTTCTGTCGTTTGGTGAATGGCCTCGAGAATATTTATACCGCCCAAAAGGAAGGTGATAAATGGGGGACAGCCATGCCGATCAAACGGTTTAACTCGGCGAGTAATGAAGCGCCGTTAGCCGTATCTGCAGATGGAAATAGCTTGATTCTATTCCTCAATGGACAAGTCATGATTAGTGAAAAACACGCAAAAGGCTGGACACAACCTATGCCGTTTTTTACGGCTCGACAAAAGTCCGTATGGCAAGGAGGCACCACCATCTCAGCGGATGAAAAGGTTGTAATCTTTGCAGCCCGTCGGCCGGATCGGGTTGGATTGACCGATGAAGACAATACTGATTTATATATCAGCTATCGGCTTCCCGATGATAGCTGGAGCAGACCGCAAAACCTAGGAACAACCATTAATACCCCCTGGGAAGATCGATCCCCCTTCCTCCATCCTGATATGCGCACCTTGTATTTCAGTTCTAGTGGACATCCAGGATTAGGGGGATTGGATGTATATAAGACAACTCGAATCGGTGACACTTGGACCGAATGGAGCGAACCCATTAATTTGGGCAAATCTATCAATACCGCGGCAAATGATTGGGGGTACAAGGTTAGCACCGATGGAACGGAGGCCTACTTTGCCAAACAAATCAAAAACAAGAAAGAGGAAATCTACTCCCTACTCCTACCCGACCGCGCTCGACCACAACAACTAGCCACGATAGCTGGAGAGCTGCTATCTTTAGAAGGTAAACCTTTGAATTTCAGCATTATCGTAGAAGATATGGAAACTGGAGAACCGGCTGGGGAAATCAAACCAGATCCTGTTACGGGTAAATTCTTCATTAGTCTCCCTTTAGGTAAATTATATAGCTACCGCGTACAAGAAGACGGCTACTATCCGATTAGTAACAACATTGACCTGCGGGAACAAACCAATCAAGTGAGTCAGTTAGAGAATATCATCGTCCCTTCGCTCGTAGAAATGGTCGATAACAACATGGCTATTCCCTTGAAGAATCTCTTTTTTGAAACCGCTAAGTTTACCATAAAGCCTACCTCCTTTAAAGAATTAGAGCGACTAGCCAAACTGATCACCGAACAAGCACTCATCGTAGAGATCAGTGGTCACACCGATAATGTTGGTTCTCCTGCTTACAACAAGGAGTTATCTCAGAATCGTGCAGAAGCAACCCGAAAGTTCTTTATTGAGCAAGGCATCCCGGCCACTCAAATCATTGCAAAAGGCTTTGGCCTCGATCAACCCACAGCGACGAATGAGACGGAGGAAGGGCGAGCCCAAAATCGTCGAGTGGAAATCCGGTTTAAGTTATCAGCCGAAAGTAATAGATAGTGAATGACCTATATTCTTTCTGGTTTTTAGGCAAGGCATGCTTTGCACGCTAGTGGTCTACTCTATCCATTGCAATATTTCTTTTAAGCCTTTCTATAAAACTAGTAGGAGGCTGACTATCTTTGCGCCATGCGAATTATTATTGTTGGAGGAGGGGCAGCAGGATTCTTTGCCGCTATACGCTGTGCAGAGCTAAATCCCGATGCCCAAGTAACGATTTTAGAACGAGGGAAAGAAGTCTTAGGCAAAGTCAAAATTTCCGGTGGAGGACGTTGCAATGTAACGCACGCTTGCTATACCCCGAGAGAATTGATCAAGTTTTACCCCAGGGGATCCAAGGAATTGTTGGGCCCCTTTAATCGTTTTGCTTGTGGTGATACCCAGGGCTGGTACGAAGACCGAGGCGTGGCCCTAAAGACGGAAAATGACGGGCGTATCTTTCCGGTAAGCAATCGTTCTCAATCCATTATTGATTGTTTAATGGATAGCCTCAAACAACAAGGCATACAGTTACTCACTCAAAAAAATGTAAGCACACTACATCCTCCCTCCGAGAATCAGGCGCAATGGAAAATCGAATGTCAGAAAGGAGAAGTATTCCTGTGTGATAAAGTCATGATTGCCTCTGGTAGCAATAGTCGAATATGGGATCACTTAAGTGCGCTGGGTCATCAAATCATTCCACCCGTTCCCTCTCTTTTTACCTTCAATATCAAGGATGATCGCATCAAAGATTTGCCAGGTCTTTCCGTTCCCATGGCGCAAATCTCTATCCCACAACTTAAGTTACAAACGGATGGTCCGCTTCTCATCACACATTGGGGCTTAAGTGGACCGGCCATATTGAAGCTCTCTGCCTGGGGCGCCAGGGTACTAGCTCCCATTCAATACCAGTTTCGGATTCATGTCAATTGGATTTCGGTGAGTACGGAAGAAACCCTGCAGTCGCTCAGAGAGAATAAATCGGCATTCAGCAAAAGAAAAATCTTCAAGCACGCACAGTTTGGAGTACCGACAAGACTTTGGCAAAGTCTTTTGCGAAGTGCTGGGATCTTGCCTGATAATAATTGGGCAGACCTGAATAAGAAACAGCTGAATCAATTGGCGCTTCAGCTTACTCAAGCCGATTTTGAAGTGAAGGGAAAAAGTACCAATAAAGACGAATTCGTTACGGCTGGAGGAGTTGACCTAAAGGAAATTGACTTTAAATCTTTCAGTAGCAAACGACATCCCTCCTTATATATGGCAGGAGAAGTGTTGAATATTGATGCCTTGACCGGTGGATTCAATTTTCAAGCTGCCTGGACGGGTGGCTGGATCGCAGGTGAAGCAATGGCTAGTAAGGTATAAACTCGCTTAAAAAATCAAGTATAAATCTTTAGAGATCAAACAATCGCCAAATTTGGTCCTTTGGTACTTCAGCCCTAATCGTTACAGGCTCTTTCTTAACGGGATGAATAAAACTCATTTCCCGACAATGCAAATGAATTGAACCATTCTTATTCGGCTCATCATATCCATATTTCAAGTCTCCGCGAATAGGACATCCTATTTTTGCCAACTGCGCTCGAATTTGGTGAGGGCGTCCGGTAAGCGGATTAATTTCTAGCAAATGATGCCCTGCCAATCCCGCCTTCAAGAAATAGTCCAGCTCTGACTTTTTTGCATTTTTAGCTTTATTGCTGAGTCGATCAAAAGCTTTGGTCTTATTAACCGTAGTATCCTTGAGTAGGTAATGCGTAAGATGTCCTTCTAGTGGATCAGGGCGGACGGCAGTGATGGCCCAATACTTCTTCTTCATCTCCCTGTCTTGGAACAATTTATTCATCCTTGTCAAAGCTTTGCTGGTCCTCGCAAAGATGACTACCCCACTCACTGGACGATCCAACCGATGGATCAAACCCAGATAAACATCACCTGGTTTTTTATAGCGTTCTTTGATATAAGCCTTGACTTCATCGCTGATCGGCTTATCTCCCGTGATGTCACCTTGAACAAGCCAACCTGCTGGCTTGTTAACAGCAATAAGATGATTATCTTCGTAAATTATCTCCAGCTTCATAATTATTATCCATTGATCCAAACCGCAAAACTATGAAATTATCTCTTGGGTTTTCACCCTGCCCAAACGATACCTTTATTTTTGATGCCATGATTCATGGCAAAATCGATACAGAAGGTCTCGATTTCGAGGTGGTGTTAGGAGATGTTGAGGAGCTAAACCAGCGAGCTTTTGCCGGGGAACTAGCCATTACCAAGTTAAGTTTTCACGCCTTCGCTCACCTGCTAGATACCTATACATTATTGGATGCGGGCAGTGCTTTAGGTAGAAATTGCTGTCTCTTATACACATCTCCGAGCCCACGAGACCGAGGCTGATCTCG
>CAJXUM010000683.1 GCA_913060855.1 uncultured Lewinella sp.
GAGATCAGCCTCGGTCTCGTGGGCTCGGAGATGTGTATAAGAGACAGGCCTTGCGCCAAGTCCCTTTATCCGGTCGTTTAACTTTTGATTGGAACTATAACGGAGAAGGGGTAGCTCCTTTCTTCATGGTATATCTGGCTCACGCCAATGGTTTGGTACAAGTAATACATACCAGCGATGGCCTTGAGGAAGGAGCCTTAGCGGAAGATTTACCCGCTGGGGCATTATTGGTGATTGAAGTTCGTACGGAGGTTGGTGCAGAAGCGCTTTGTTCCTTGGCACTTACTAATTGGAGATTTGAGCCGCTTAGGTCAAATACGTCTTTTTTCTCCTGTGCAGGTTTTCTCGATGCGATAGATACACAAGTTCCTGTCCTAACGTGTCCGGCTATTAGTGTGCAAAATGTACTGTGTACCGATGCGGATCGACTATTGATTAGCCATTTGCCTGCAGGTACACCTTATTGTTATGAATTGGACTCATCAGGCGAAGTGGTCTATCCCACCGACGAAGCCGCTGCTGCCGCACTGGATAGCCTATTAAACTGGATTTACCCATTTGGGTATCCGCATGCTGGGGATGAAGAATGGCACGGCAGTCTGGTTGAGAACTGTCAACCGGTGGAAATTTGTATCAGCGATCAATTACAATCTGGAGAAGATTGCGAAGCCAATACGATCAACAGAACATTCACGGCAACTGATCCTAGTGGCAACACTAGTAGTTGTGAGCAAACCATATTGATTCAGACACCAGGTATTGAGCAAGTAATTAGCCCGCCTACGGTGGCCTATGTTTCTTGTGATGTTGACTATCCACAAGATGGCAATGCGTACCCGCATCCTGATTTTACCGGCTGGCCCAAAGTGCAGACTGCTTTTGGTGAATATGATATCTCCCCTGAGATATGTAACCTAGTCGCATTTTATGAGGATAGCCCATTGATCGAAGTATGTAGTAATGCCAATCAGTTTATCCGTTCTTGGCAGATCGTAGATTGGTGTCGCTCAGAGGGAGAGCCGATTGAATTTTTCCAAACCATAAAGATTGGCGATGTTACGCCGCCAACTATTTATTGCCCTACCAATGGTGCCAATGGAGATACTTTGATTTTCCAGGTGGGACCTTTCGATTGTTATGGAAGTTTGTGGGTGCCCAATCCAAGTGTAGAGGACAATTGCTCGGAGACTTGGGAAGTGATATCGCAGATAGTTAGTTACCCGATAGCGGGAGAGCCAGCGGTGGTGTTGGCTGAAGTGCCCAATGATGGATCTCCACGATACATTAGTCAAATACCACTTGGCGTACATTATTTTCGATATACCGTGACCGATGATTGCGGAAATGAAAGTATAGCAGAATGTCCTTTTGTGATGATAGATGACACCGCACCTGTAGCTAGTTGTGATGATGTGTTGAATGTCTCGCTGGACACTCAAGGCCTAGCCCAGGTATCCGCTGAAATGGTGAATGAAGGGAGCTGGGATGAATGTGGTATTGATAAAATGGAGGTTCGACGTTGGATTGGCGTAGAAAATGCTTGTCAAGATACGACCCAGACGTTTACGCCTTGGGGAGAAGTCGTGGAGCTGAACTGCTGCGACCTGGATAGCTTGGTGAAGGTAGAGTTACTGGTAACCGATCTAGCTGGAAATGAAGGAAGTTGCTGGCTAAATATACTCGTAGAAGACAAAATATTGCCGACTTGCATCCCACCTCATGATACAACGATATTGTGTAATGAACTGCCCTACTTCGAGAATGATTCTATTCTTTATCCGCTATTGGAAGACCATTTTGGGGTACCAAGTGCGGCCGATAATTGCTCGGCCAGCTGGGAGGAACTAGTACCTGTAGTTTCTTTAGATCAATGTGGCGAGGGAGAGATCATCCGTACCTTCAGGGTAGTGGATGGCGTAGGAAATGAAGCCGGCGGTACCTGTCAGCAAACCATTACTGTAGGTTTGGCACATGAGTACGAAATCTTGTTTCCTAAAGATGCAAGAGCCGAATGCGGTTTGCCTGCACCGGATACCATTATGACCTATGAAGTAGGCTGTGATTTGTTGGCCGTGAGCGTAGAAGATGAAATATTTAATATATCGCCAGATGCTTGTTTTATCGTCAATCGTACTTTTCGTGTTATTAATTGGTGCGAATATGATGGAGAGGCTGATCCAGTGGTGATCAGCAGAGAGGAAGATTGTGATGGAGAAATAGGTGATGAAGCCGTTTGGGTGATCAATAGAAATGGCCAGGCTTTTGTAGATAGAGATAATGATCCAAGTAATAATATACCAGAAGCTGGAGAAAAAGGAACGGATTGTGATGGCGAGACTAATCCGGAGGGGTATTGGCGTGAGGTGACATCCAATGGATATTGGGAATACACCCAGGTATTGGAAATTTATGATAATACGGCTCCATCCGTCTTTTTTGCACCGCCACCGCCTTTCTGTAGTTTCAATAATATGACCTGTAAGGCGCCGGTAGAGTACTTCTTTTTAGTGTTTGAGGCCTGTTCTCCTTTGGATATCAGCTTTGAAATCTTTTATGATGAAGACTTCGATGGAGAGTTAGATGAAGATGTACCCACGGAAGGAATAGATGGCGAATATCCCAAATTTCGGATCATTCGCGAATATCCGATTGGTTCTCATGCCTTCGTGATTTTTGCCACGGATGGCTGTGGTAATACCAGTAGAACGGATTTGCCTTTTGATGTAGTGGACTGTTATATTGATCCTCCGATTTGTATCAATGGCTTGGCGATCGAGCTTTCTCCTGTAGAGCCAGGCCTCGATGTCAATGGTGATGGTTTTGCGGACACTGGCGCTGGAGTGATTTGGGCGACTGACTTTTTGGCCAGTCTTACGACCGATTGCTTAGGCCCCTTGGATTATTCCATCAATGTAGTGGGGGAGGAAGTCCTAAGGGATCAAACGAGTTTAGTATTTACCTGTGAAGATGTGCCTTCAGTGGCCGTAGAGATATATTCTTGGGACAATGCGGGGAATCCTTATAAGGTACAACCCGATGGCACACAGGGTGGCCCTAATTTTGACAAATGTCAGACCTATATTTTAGTACAAGATAATTTAGAGGCAGCCTGCGGAGAGACGGCGAATATAGGAGGGACCATTCAATCGGAAGTCGGCGTACCTATTGTCGGTGCACCTATATTATTAAGTGGAGAAGATGCCCCTTCCGTTACAGCGCAAACAGGAGCCGGAGGAGCGTATGAATTACGCAACGTGCAAACGGGCTATGACTATACGGTAGCTCCACGCTGGAACGAAGATCCGTTGAGAGGTGTAACCACCTTTGACCTTATATTGATTACCAAACATATCCTTGGCGTTTCTTACCTCGATTCCCCTTACAAACTCTTAGCGGCAGATATCAATAACTCAGGTAATGTGACCACTATTGATTTGATTTCGCTGCGGAGGTTGATACTTGGAATCGATGAAGAATTAACGAGTAACACCAGCTGGCGTTTTATCGATGATGATTTTGTATTTCCTAATCCCCAAAACCCTTGGACGACTAGCTTTCCAGAAGGGGTAAGTTTGAATAACCTCAATGCTATAGAAGCGGGGAGTATTGACTTTACTGGACTTAAGATTGGGGATGTCAATAATAGCGTAGCTACCTCCTATAGAGGCAATGGTGACTTGTCGATCAGGCATGAGGCTACGGCTTATATTAGCCTACCTGAAATGAAGTGGGGCGCAGGAGATCGTCTACGTATACCTGTGTTTATTAAAAGTGCAGAAGCCTTAAAAGGGTTCCAGTTTAGCCTCCAGTTAGATCGAGACGCAGTGAGTATAGAAGATATTCATGCCGGCTTATTGGAAGCAGGAAATTGGGGTACGCGATTTTTAGCGGATGGGATGCTGACGATCAGTTGGAATCCAGCTACTGGAGATGTATTGCGAGCTATGGAAGAAAAGGTATTGTTGATGGAGTTAGAGGTAGTAACTAAACAAGCTGGCACCTTGAGCGAATATATGAGCCTAGAAGGATTCACGGCAGCCGAAGCTTATGGTACAGATAATGAGCTATTGAATTTGAAGCTTGATACAGAAGAGTCTACACAATTGAATTTCTCAACATCACTTTTGCAAAATTACCCTAATCCCTTTGTAACGCAAACGAAGGTTCAGTTTGAAATGGGGCAATCGGGCACTGTTCGATTCCAAGTATTTGCAGCAGATGGACGGCAGATTTTTGCGCAAGAACTCGTTGTAGACAGTGGCCTGCAGGAGTTAGCGATAGGGCAGAAGACTTGGCCTACTGGGGTGCTGTACCTTCAAATGACTACCGCAGAAGGCAAATGGAGTCAGAAACTAATACATATTAGTGAAAAATAAATACAATTACCGCTCTGGTAAAATGTAACAAATAGGAAGTACAAGCGTAATATTAGGCAATAAATGTTAGTTATTTGATATGTATACCCTGCGAAATAACTTGTGAAACCGTTGATTTTAAAGGGGCTCAGGATGGTGATACCATTCTTATTGTAGGTGTGACAAAATGTCGTAAATAGTAGTGGAGATGACAAAGTAATTTTGATCTGTCACAATTCTGTCTCTTATACACATCTCCGAGCCCACGAGACCGAGGCTGATCTCG
>CAJXUM010000684.1 GCA_913060855.1 uncultured Lewinella sp.
GAGATCAGCCTCGGTCTCGTGGGCTCGGAGATGTGTATAAGAGACAGTCCTAATTCTCTCGGATGCCAATAATACCTTGACTAATGTACTCAATTACCAAACCATCCCACAAACTTACTTGGTGGATATGAATGGTCATATCGTATATAGTCACAATGGCTATTTACCGGGTGATGAGTATGAATTAGAAGATAAACTCAAAGCTATCAAAGAAGAGGGGAATTGATCTCAGCTGGTAGCTATTATTAAATAGTTTTGGCCAAGTATTGTGCTTTATACCATTTAAAAGCGATCTCCAGGCCGTCCTTAATGCTAAAACTAGGATCGTATCCAAGGTAGTTTTTGGCTTTTGAAATATCAGCTAAACTATGCTTGACATCTCCTTGTCGAGTCGGACCAAAGGTAGGGTTCAAGCTAGAGCCTGAGGTTTCCTTTAGCATATTGAACAAATCTAAGATCGTAGTACGTTCACCAACTGCTACATTATATACCTCATTCCAGGCATCTGGCCTAGTAGCAAACAAGGCCTTGACATTGGCCTCTACCGCATTACCTACATAGGTGAAATCTCTGCTTTGTAAGCCATCGCCATGCATTAGCGGGGCTTTATCTTCCATAATAGCTTTAACAAATAGCGGAACGACTGCCGCATAAGGGCCATTGGGATCTTGTTTGGGTCCAAAAACATTGAAATACCTCAGTCCTATATAATTGAAATCATATAGGGTTGAAAAAACCTGTGCATACAATTCACAGACTAATTTAGTCACTGCGTAAGGAGAAATCGGACTACCAATTACATCCTCTCGCTTGGGTAAGGCTTTGCTATCGCCATAAGTAGAAGATGAGGCAGCAAAAACGACTTTATTGATACCTGACTCTTCGGCAGCTTTGAAAATATTGAGAGTCCCTCCTATATTAACATCATTGGAAGTACGTGGATCCTTGATGGAACGAGGTACAGAACCCAAGGCCGCTTGATGCGAGACAAGGTGCATATCTTTGCAGGCTGCGAGACAAGTGTCAAAGTCTCTAATGTCTCCTTCTACAAATTCAAAATCGGAACGATCTAAGAAAGGCGCGATATTTTTGCGATGGCCATTAGAAAGGTTGTCAAGTACTCTTACAGTGCCTACCCTTTCGTCGGCTAATAGTGTCTCTGCCAGGTTAGAACCAATGAAACCGGCTCCCCCTGTAATTAGTATGTTTTTTTGCATGTTCTACGTTTCTTATGTTGCTGACAGTAATCCCAACAAAGCGTGATACCTGTATAGGATTGTATATTTACCTTTTATCCATTCACCGCGCAGGGAAAAAATCAGTCCCAATAACAAGCTAGCTTTAAATTTGAAAATGAATTCTGCTATCTTTTTGAGGAAAGGCACAAGTCCGATATCTAATACTCGGATTCGCTCTTCGCTGCCAAATTTTTTACTCAACCGGATGAAGTTTTCATCCGTTGTGCGATAATCATCGATATTGTGTTGAACGACTGCCTGCGGTAAATGATAAATCTTATTATCTATCTCTTGGACGGCAAAAAATATGTACTTATCGTCTGCTCGCCATTTTAGATTTTCATTAAATCCACCCGCTTCTAGCAATAGCTTTTTCCTGTAAGTCATATTGCAGCCAGCAGGGTAGCTTTTTCCTGTATACCTAAATACATCATCACCAAAATCTACTTTGGTCACAAAGCCGTACAGGTATTTATTCATCCATTCAGGGGGAGTGCCCTCGTATTTGGGAATTATTTTTCCGCCAACACCTGCTACTTCCGGGCGCGCTTCTAGGAATGTGAGAATTTGCGCTAGAAAGTCATCTTCTGCTTCTGCATCATCATCTATATAGGTGATGATGGAACCATGAGCCTCCCTCATCCCTCGGTTTCGGGCATACGACAGGCCTTGATTCGATTCTACGAAGTAACGGATATTAAGTTTCGGATTTGTTTCAATGAAGTCTTTGCTGATTTGTTCGGTGCCGTCTGTAGCATTGTTATTAACGATTAGTATTTCAAAATGTTCTGGCGGGAGGGTTTGGCTAGTAAGGCTTTGGAGCGCCTTGCCGAGGAATTTTTCTCGGTTGTACGTACAAATGATGAGAGAGATTTTGGGATGCTGCATAGCGTGGGATTAATTGAAAACCGCTGTAATCGGTTTCCTATCAAAGGCATCAATGAATGATCCTTCTGTACAATTGTAAATGGAAGCTCCTTCTTTATCTGCCAGTGCTTTTAAATCGAAATATGCCCTAAAAGAAAACATGAACTTTTCCAATATTTCATGCAGTCGCCGTGGGGTTTTACCAGAGCGATACATTTGTTGACTTTTGGATTGATGTTCATCGTAAAAATGCTGCTGATTAACCAAGGCATTATTGTTTTCATCAACACTAATCATGGGAATCCAAGAGTGATCGGCTCCTACCAAATAGATCTGCTTAAAGCCGCTATTGATCATCTGGAGTATAGATGGGATCAGGACATTATGGGGTCTAGGACTGCCCAAGCCTTTCCCTAAGAGCCAATTGGATATACCTGGCAACCCCTCTACTGGTGTAGTATTATAAAAAACTAAATTGATGTGAGGGTTCTTCTTAATATTGGCCAGAAAAGAAGGGTTAGCTTTACTACTATTGGGTATGAAAAAAGTTAATGGCCAATCCGTTTTTTCAATAGCTGCTTGAATCATTCTTTGTCTCCCCTCATGATGAGGATCTTTGGTGTCAGTAGCCCAAAACTCTTCGGAACAGACTACATAGTAACTAGGTTTAAGTAGTGTATAGTGAACGGTGTCTGGAAACTTATTAACACAAACTAATGTCTGTTGCGTTAATTCTTGTTGATATTGGCCTAAAATATTGGCGAGAGATGGGCCATTGCCAAGAATAATACAAGATTGAGACTCGCCAATATGTTTTTGAAGAGAAATGTTAGATCGAATGATTACTTTGAATAAAGTAAATAAGCTTTGTGTTGCTTTGATTAAGAATTGGTAAATTTTTTCAAGCACAAAGGTGAATTTTGCAATTAAGTAATTTCTTTTTCAGAAGCAAAGTCTGGCTCAACCATCATCCTTGCCATTTTGAGATCAAATGCAGAAGTAATGCCAAATGCAGAGGCTTGGTCGATAGTTATATGTCCGACTTTACCTCCTACAATTTTTTGAAATTTCACAAAAGCGTCTGTCTTACACAATGTGATTCCACCAACAGCCTTGAATAATGCTTCTCGTTCTAAGCGAGTAAAGTCTTCTTGATTCAAGATAGGTACCATTCCTTCACCATGGTGCTGATAGAACGTGGATCTTTCAATGCGTACACTAATCAACGAATCAGCATTAAAAATAGCCATACTATTGATCGCGTCATCGATAATAGCTGATTTTAGAAATGGATATTCTATAGGTGTTATCATGAATGCTTCAAAGCCATCATCTGCAATAGGCGGCTGAGCTAGTATGTGGGCGACCGTTCCAGCCAAAGAAACATTATACCTAGCTAGTTCACTGCTTCTTGAAATGAAAACTACCTTATCACTTTCGGCATAGCGTTTTCGTATAAATGTTTTTATGGTCTGATCTTCTGACGTGATGACAATCTTATGCAATAAGTTAGCCTTCAGTAGGTTAGCTATCTTTAGTTCTAGCAATGTTTGTTCACCAACCTTAGTGAACGCTAATTGATTGGCATAGAGCTTGGTGTTCCGCACCGGAATAATAGCGATCGTTTTTGGGGTGTGAATTTTATTACTAGAAATATAATTATAATTAATTCTTCGTCGGGTATCCAAGATTCTATTCTCATTTGAGGTTAGATTTTCCCCATGCTGTCGATAATAAAATAGAGAATTGTGGTTATTGGCTACTTTATAATGAGAAATAAACTTGATCCAAAGTTCATAACCGTCTTGGCAAGAATACTGCTCGTCATACCCTCCGACTGACTTCAGGAAGTTCAATCGGATCATTGTACATGCGCCATGAGCAGGTTGATCTAGCAAGGTTACCTCTTTGGCAAAGTCATGTCGTTTGATTTCAGCTGTTACATTTTCATTCGCATCTACCAAATAGTAGTTGGGGAAAACCAACCCTAAATTCGGATCTGCCTCTAATTGTTCGTACATGACCTGGAGGGCGTCTGGAGTGAGGTAGTCGTCAGCGTCTAGCCTCATAATGTATTTGCCCATAGCCAATCGCATGGCAATATTATTGGTAATATTTAGCCCTTTGTTTTGTTGATAGATGATTTTTACTTTGTCATGTGTTCCGTATGACTCGATAATCTTTTTCGAATTATCAGTAGAGCCATCATCTATGATTAATAATTCAAATTGCTGAAAGGACTGATGTAGTACGCTCTCGATAGCTTTACGAATGTATTTTTCGTAATTATAATTAGTAATGTAGACCGTAATACCCATATTATTCATGCCTATATACTTTATTGAAGCCAGCGTAAAGTTCGTTTGAAATTTACGCTGACTCAGTCATCTATCAATTATGGTTTAATCGGCATTTTTATAAACTTAACGCTACTGATATTCTCTTTCGTTAATACTCGCAGTAGATAAGTTCCTGGACTTAAATGGCCAATGTCAAGGCCTGTCTCTTATACACATCTCCGAGCCCACGAGA
>CAJXUM010000685.1 GCA_913060855.1 uncultured Lewinella sp.
AGATCAGCCTCGGTCTCGTGGGCTCGGAGATGTGTATAAGAGACAGGTATGGAACATAGCCCGACGGTCGAAACTAGGTCTTTCAATAGAGTAAGTATAATCAGGTCGATCCAAAAATAGATTAAGGGTATAAAGCCCATCTTCAGCGATAATAATATTATCACCTCCTAATTCTAGGATAGCATCTGCTCCTGTATCCCCATAATTGATATCCCAAGCGTCATTGGCTCTAAACTTTACTTCACCTGCTATCAGGTCTAAAGTAATAGATACTACATTTTCGTCGGGATTATAAGTCATGTCGGTATCGGCATCCCAGCCACCAGGTGTGGAGGATCCTATCAAACCCCATTCGGTCTTCTGTACACTGTAGGCTAGGCCTGCGGTATCTAAATTGATTTTGTATAGTCCTGGCTCTGCTACGGATAGGTTGTCGCCTCCTAGTTCCAATAGGCCATCTCCATCACTATCTCCCCAGTTGGTATCCCATCCGCCTAAGGCAAATTTGAATTCTCCTGCTTCTGCGAAATACAGGTAACCTTCGTAGTTGCTATCATTATTGGCAGAGGCGAGTACTGTTGCGTCTGAGGCAGGATCCCAACCCTGAAATCCACCAGGAACATTCAATAGGGAGTAATTGGCAGAATTGCCCTCTACCGCTGAAACCACTTCACTGCTCGTACCTATGCTAGGGAATTTATTCACCAATGCGCTGGTCGTTCTAGTACCACCCCAACCACCATCGATACCGAAATCGGCTGGGTTCATATTGCCACCTACTCCTGCGTGAATGATGAAAGTTGTTCCACCCCAAGTACGTGTATTTGTACCATCAAATGCAATTGGGAAGATAATCTCTTCGGATCCATCATTATCTGCCATAAATAAATGGCTGAAGTCTTCTTCCAGTTTGTAACCTGCTCCAATCACCTTTTCGGCATATTCAGCAGCCTCGGTGTAGGCTGGGTTACCAGTATATACTTCTGCATTCAAATACATTTTCGCCAATAGCATCCAGAGTGCACCTTGGTCAGCTCGTCCGTACTCATTAGAGCGAGCAGGCAATATTGTGGACTCGATGGCTTTCAACTCAGCTTCGACAAAACTGTACAAATCAGCTCTAGAAATTTGTTCGGGGAAAAAAGAACCTACCACATCTTCTTCTGTCACAAAAGGAACATTACCGAAATTATCTAATGCATGGTAGTAGCTAAGCGCTCTCAAAAAGCGAGCTTCAGCACGAAATACACCAACGTCTGAGCGAAGCGTTCCGTCTACCCCTCTACCGTCTAACTTCTCATCGGTAGTTTCCCGTAAGAATTCATTACAAAGTGAGATTTGGTAGAAAATACGACTGTAGAAAGCATTAATGAAAACATCATTGGCATCCCAGTCTTGATCGTGGAAATCGTGGATGGTCTGGTCATTCCAGCCAATTACTGCTTCGTCAGTTGGTAGCTCTTGGTGGTACCAGTAACCTCTAAGGTACTGTCCAAAACCTTCATCGATACCGGCGATGTCCGCTTGTCCGCTGGGGCCTTGCTGCCCACTTACGGCAAGTCCTGCATATAATTTTGCAAGGACTTGCCGGTAGGCATTAGGGTCTTCATACACTTTGGCTGACGTAATCTCATCCTCGTCGATTGGGACGGTGTCGAGATCATTAAAACAGGAGGTCACTAAAACCGACACTCCTAAAACAAAAAATAATTTATTGATATATATCTTGAAGTTCATTTTGCAATGGTTTTATTGATCAGAAATTAGCGTTTACACCAAACAAGATCGTTCTAGAACGGGGGTAGATATTACCATCGATACCACCGAAAACTTCAGGATCTAAGCCTGAGTAGTTAGTTACTAAGATGGGGTTCTGAAGCGTGCCATATACTCTGATACTACCGGCCTTCTTGAATAATTCATTGAAGGTATAGCTTAGCGTAATATGATCGAGGCGTAAGAATGATCCATCTTGGATAAAGTGATCACTGAAATATTCTGGCGTTTCAAAGCCAATCTCATTGATGTCGGAGTGTACATTCAATAGGTATAGGGTAGGGTGGAACAAACGATCAGAGAAAGCCTGATCTGATTGTACGTTATTGTAAACATAGTTACCGATACTTGCTCTACCTGCTAAGGATAAATCGAAGTTCTTGTAGGTAACATTAGTAGTCAAACCAAAGAATACATCCGGCGCTGGATTGTTGAGTCGGTACTGATCATCGGCTGTTATTTGGCCGTCTCCGTTTCTATCAACATAAAGCCCTTCAATAGGTAGTCCATTTTCAGCGTATACCTGCTCATAGACCAAGAAAGAATTCGCAGGGTGTCCCACACTGTGGATTTGGATGGTATTACCTACACCACCTGAGATACCACCAGTCAATACACCTAAGTAAGCAGGATCATCAGTAGCGGTCAAACGAGTAATTTTGTTCTCGTTAGCTGTTACGTTGAAGCCAAGCTCCCATACAAAGTCCGTTTTTCTAACTGGAATGGCATTGATAGAGAATTCAATGCCTTTGTTTTCCAAGTCACCCACATTGGTGTTGATGAAGTTGGTCAAGTTGGTACCAGCAGGTACAGGAATGAAGTTGATCAAATCCTTGGTTTCACGGACATAATACTCGATTGAACCCGTAATACGGTCATCCAAGAAGCCGTAGTCCAAACCTACATTATAGGTCGTGGTTTCTTCCCATTTGATATTGGCATCATAACCTTCTGGGCGAATGGTCGTGACAAATTGGTTGCCAAACTGGTATCGAGCGTTTTCAAAACCAGTGAGGTATCGAGGTAGGTATTGGTAAAAACCACCTACATCCTGCTGGCCTGTTACACCATATCCCAATCTCAATTTAAGATTAGACAGTGTCCCCGCGCCATTGCCATCAATCATCTTCCAAGCCACAGCTGCGGCAGGGAAGAGTCCCCATCGGGTATCTGGAGAAAAACGAGAAGTCCCATCTCGGCGGAGCGTGGCAGTAATCAACACTTTGTCCATCAGCGTGATATTCAAACGTCCAAATAGGGAAAGAAGATAAAGCTCTCCTTTGTTCTCCCCTTGGGTAATGTCGATCCCTGCTATATCAGAATTGAAGAAACTGTCTTCGAAGAAGAACCTTTGCCAAGAGTAACCACCCATCACGTCAATTTTGGTAGAACCAAATACATTGGCGTAGTTAAGGTAGAATTCTAATAGCTCATTTCTTTTCTCTTGGCTATAATTGTTTTTTACTCCTCCTCCTGTTCCTGCATCAAAAGCAAAAGAGGCATTTCCCGGAATATCATTGGTGCCTTCTCCTTTGGAATAATCATATCCCAAGTTCAAGTTGGCCCTTAGTTCTGGTAAGAAAGCAAATCGATAATCTACGGTAGCATTGGTAATAAAACGCTGTACATCCGAACGGTTTTTACCCATCTCTAAGAGAGCTACCGGATTGGCAGGAGATAGTGTATTAGGGTCGCCATTAGCTTGTGTCCAGGTGTAGAAACCACCGTATGGGCTACCAGCGTCTAATACCGGTTGAGTAGGATCAAATGCCACCGCGCTACCAATAGCGCCTTGGTTAGCAAAGGTATTATTGGTGAACATACCTTTGAGGTTGACATTGATCTGGAGGCGATTATCTAAAAAGCCAGGTGATAGGTTAAGGGCTGCGGTAGTTCGCTCGAAGCGATCGGTTTTTAAAATTCCTGTCTTATCGGTGTAACCCAAAGAAAGACGGTAAGGTACTACGCCGATTCCACCAGAAAGACTCAAATTGTGATCTTGTGCGATTCCGGTTTGGTAGATTTCTGATTGCCAATCTGTATCGGCACTACCTAACAGATCTTTGGAAGGGTGCCCCTCTGCGAATCTTTCATTGATCAACGTACGGTATTCGTCAGCATTCAGTACATCAACATCGTCGATGGGATTACTAAAACCTACATTACCATTGTAGTTGACACTGATCTTCTTACCTAACTTACCTTTCTTAGTCGTAATGAGGATTACCCCATTGGAGGCACGAGATCCATAAATAGCAGTGGCAGAGGCATCTTTTAGGACGGTAAAAGTTTCAATATCGTTGGGGTTAATAACGTTGAGTGGGTTCCTAGCACCGGATACACCACCATTGTCAACGGGCACACCATCAATTACGATCAAAGGATCATTCGATGCACTCAAGGATGACCCACCGCGAATACGGATAACCGCTCCACCACCTGGATCAGCACTGTTCGTAATTTGAACACCCGCAATTTTACCGGAAAGCAATTCCTGTGGGCCAGTTATAGCTCCTTTATTGAAGCTCTTCGTATTGACAGTTTGTACAGAACCTGTTGCATCTTCTTTTTTCACGGTACCATATCCAATCACCACAATCTCTTCCAATAGCTCTCCCGCGGATAGCTGCACATCTAAGACATTGGCAGCAGTGATTTCCACTTCCAATGAAGAGTACCCCGTATAACTTACTACTAACTTGGAAGCCCCTTCAGGCACCTCAAGACTATAATTGCCATCAAAATCTGTAATGGTACCGCTTGAAGTACCACTTATCAAAATATTAGCTCCGATGAGTGGTTCTCCACTATCTGTCTCTTATACACATCTCCGAGCCCACGAGACCGAGGCTGATCTCGT
>CAJXUM010000686.1 GCA_913060855.1 uncultured Lewinella sp.
CGAGATCAGCCTCGGTCTCGTGGGCTCGGAGATGTGTATAAGAGACAGTTGTACAGATAATCAAAAAGTTACCTCATGGACACAGGCAGCAAACAGCAAAAACAAGTATTTGATGACCTTAATTTATTTGATAGTCAGGTCATTGAAACCATTTTAGTTTCCCTCCGTACAAGCCATGCCGACGAGGCGCTTTTAGCCCTATCCCAACAAGAGGCCATTCTGATTGAAAAAACTCACCTGGATCGATTTCGAGAACATTTAACACGCTATCAGCAAAACCAAAAAAACTTTGAGGAAGCTATTGCAGAAATCAAGCTGGAGCGCGACACACTACTGGGTGCTGTAAATCATCTTTACCAGACTTTCCGATTTGTTTTTGAGGCCATTCATACGGCCAAAACTGAAAAGCCCAAGCCCTCCGCTTTGTCTAGCTTGATATCAGCTCTATTAAGGGCGTTAGGAATGGGAAAAATGGATTCCCAGACGATGGTAATTGTCGAACAAATCCTAAAAAAGATCAAGGGTAATATTCCCGCCATTACTGAGAACATGCAAAAGGCTATCCCCCAATTAGAGCCTGCCTTGGGGATTTTGATTAAGCACAATATTGTAGAAAAAAACATCATCGATGGCAAAGAAGATTAACGACTTATTTGGGGACTTAGCAGCACTGCCGGATCCGGTTAACCGAGAACAATTAGGGGCGGCCATGGTAGACAATGGAGAGTACACGCCATACCAAGAAGTGGATGAAAGCGAAGGGCCTGGCTTGGATGATATTGGCGATATGCTATCGGACAATATCGCAGAAGATTTACTAGCTGGAGTAGATGGAATGGAGGAAAAGGGAGATGAAGAGGATCTGGGGCAAGAACCAATCATGGATGATGAAGGCCTGCAATTAGAAGATGCGATCGATGCAGACATGATTTATGAAGTTTGGGCCGACATTAGGTTAGGGCTTCATACGGAGGGTTATGACTGGGCCATCTACAAGAATCCTAAGGAGGCCAAAAAAGTGCTGCGGGAATTGGGCCTAAAAAACAATAAAACCACGCAAGAACAAGCCCTTTACCAAAAGCTGTTTGACTATGTGGAACAGCACGATAGCCTGCGAGATGAATACCGGCAATCAGTTCCTTATACCGAGAAACACAAAGAGCTATTTCTGAAGTACATCGAAAAGGAAATTCAGAAGGCTCGAATGAAGGGTAAAAAGTTTCCTACTTGGTTGGTGGTGGCCTACTTGTTTATCTGGCCCGAAATCAAGGCCGGTGCTAAGTTTTGGAAACTTCGACAAGAAATACCCGATTTGAAAGTAGATTTTAATCTATAATGGAGCTAATCAAGCGAAAAAAAGGAGGGAAGCGAGACTATGTAACTCGCTTAGTGATTGGAGGTAAAGGCCAGGGTAAGTCTTCGCTACTGAAGCACTATATGGATGTGTATGAGGCTCAATTTAGACCCGTCTATAAAAAATCGGGGATTCATCCTCGGGTGTTTATTCATGATTTTTCTGAGTCCCGGGCCTTTAGAGACATTCCCACCATTCAAGAAGTGATCAAAAAGGCGGGGCTCAAACTAGAGCATCCCTTGGATTTATTAGCGCTAAAAGATAAGAAAGGTCAGCCAGTTTGGAAAAAAGGAAAGATCAGATACGTCTGTCGTAGACTGGGCGATATCCAACATATGTATCTCATGCTAGCAGAGCATTTCCGCAATGGAATGTTGGTTTGTGATGAATGGACGGTATACGTTCGGGCCAATCCACCCGATTGGCAAGTGGAACTGACTAATAATCATCGCAATTATGGCATTGAGTTATTTTTAGTTTGCCATCAACTCTTAAAGGTGCCTCCCTTTTTTGTCAGAGGAGATATGGTTTCTGAAATAATTCTATTCAAAACAGGGGAGAAGAATATCACCTATAAGCAAATCTCTTCCAAATATAGCTGTGCCGACAAACTGTGGCCAGCCTACGAAAGAATCAAAAAAATAATACCTACCGACTATGTTATTCAACCCTATGAGATAATTAAAGTCTAGTGTGATGGATGTAATGGACCAAGAAAATAATGACTCAATCAAAATTCACCTAACAGCTAACGGCTCATTTGTCTACAAAGCAGATTTGAGGGCTGTACTAGGCATTGAGACTTCTCGCCATTACAGACAAGAGATTCATCTATTGTGCAAAGAACTAGACGGATTTCAAGCCCAGTATCAGGTGGGTAGTGACCTGCTCAAGGTCAGACTGGGAGTGGCTATCATTATTGTCAGTACTATCCTTTCTCGCGAGACGGGTAAAGCCGTCGAAGTCCTTCCTTTGTATAGCAAATCCTAATCCTTTCCCCTTTTTTATCCTCTCAAAGCTTAGACAAGCTTAGTACATCTTTGGCTAGTTATGGTAAGTTCAGTTACTCTTTGTCACTCTTTCGCGATTTTAGAATTAGTGTATACACAAAAAAATAATATTGCACTCATCGAATTAAAATCGAATTTTCTAAAAGTAAACCACAAGAGTGATGAATAATACTCTTTTCAACAAATTACTGCTTAACAAAGCCAACAAGTTGTCCGGTAGTGGATACATCGCTCAGTCATTGATGCCCGGCTTTGGAGCAGCTTATGGCGGGCCAGCGGCTCAGTCTAAGCAGATAAACCCAGGATCAGGAAGTAATGTACCGGCTAAAGTGCCAACGGGTTCCCCCATTGCTCCATTGAATATCCCCGAGGGGATGGCAATTGAAGAATCGGTGACGGTTTGTATTGATATGACGGGTCAAGGTGTGACCACGGCCAAAGAGCGCGTGATCCTTTTTGATGAGGGCGGTTACTTCAAAGCCAAAAACAGTATTGCTACGGCTTTTCCTGCTGGAACAGTCTATATCAATACTTCAGCCCAAAACTTGTACAATAGCTGGGTAAGCGGCCTTTGTGGATCAACTTATGTCTTTGCAGGCGTAAAATTGCAGGTTTCTAGTATTGCTGGCGCTGCCGCAACACCAGAATTGCAATTCCAGGAGCCCATTATTGCCCACACCCTCAATACTCGCGATCAGCACAGTGCCACCCTTCCAGTGGAGCTGTACAATGACCCACAAGCATATGACCGCTCGATCTATATGATCGCGCTTACAGATGCGAAGGCTCGGATCGATCGCCAGACGGCTTGGGACTTCTACGTCTATCACGGCTTGAAGCTCACCATGACCTTCTTCGTAGCTACCTACGCTCGTGACTAGATCCTCGGTTTAAATTTTTAGACGTAAGGTTAAAGTCATGACTAGATTGAATGAATACGTTAATGCTGTCCTGTTGAATAACCCGAGAGCCGTTGCCCTTAATATGCAGCAGCTCGGGGTTCTTCAAGGGGAAAGCTATGATCCTGAGCAGCTCAAGCAGGGGCTTTATAGTCATCTTCAAAAGAACGGAGACCATGGCCTACCTACTTTACTGGATGCCCTTGATGTCCCCGTGGACTATAATGGCCAATCAGCCAATGAGCTAGCGAGCTATCATACCATCAAGGCCAATCGAGCCGTCCTTCAGAGTCTTCTGAGTGAAATGATGGGACCGTATTCGGAGCAATCCTCAATCGTCAATCCTACTACTGAAATTACCATCCCACTACGCGCTCTACTTAACAGCCTAGTGGTGATGCTGATCATTACGCTAATACTATTTCTCATACGAAAAATGTAGCCCAATGCTATCAAAATACAAGTTCTATATCATCGGTGGTGTGGCTGTTATCGTAGGCCTCCTAGTGTGGTCATACGGTAAGAAAAAAAGCACCTCTCAGGCGGTTGTCGAAAAAGCAGCAGAGGATGTAAGTTCAAAGCTTTCTATGTCCAATGTGACTGGCAACAAAACCAGCAATATGTCCTTGATTCGCGGATTGTCCTATAACGGATAATGCAAATTGAGAAAAAACATATCAAGACGGGGGTATATGTGCTCATCGGTATACTATTCATAATAGTACTGATTTATGCCATCAAAGCCATCCGCAACTTTTTCGGGTTTTCAAAACCCACCGTAAAGGTGCAGTGGAACGCCACACCTTATATCCCTTCGGGGGGAGACTTAGCTGGTTTTGATCCGGAGCCCTATATAGCCGAGCTGTATGATGTGCTCAAGGGTTGGTTGCTGGATGGGTCGGTGCGATGCTCAGCCTACAAACGCCTCATGGCTTTACAGGACAATGAGTTTATCGCAGTAGTCAATACTTATTACCAAACATTTGGGACAACGCTCAGACAGGATATGAATGATACCTGGCAAAGCGGGTGCACCATTTTCGGTAAACAATGGGATCAAAAAATTTATGATCGCCTCGGTGATCTAAATATTATTTCCTAATGAGCAATCAAGATTTAAAAAACTTTGTCATCGCCATTGCCGCCACCGTCATTGGAACGTTGGTTGCCTGGCAGGTAAAAAACTGGCTGTCATGAAAAAATTAAACTGGAAATATCTATTGGTCGGAACGCTACTACTCGTCGTAGGCATCGTGGCGGCTGGTTGGATCAATCGCAAGCTGGAGCTGAAGGAAATAGAGAAGTTAGTCAGCGGAGATGCGATCATCGAACAAGGACAGCTGTCTCTTATACACATCTCCGAGCCCACGAG
>CAJXUM010000687.1 GCA_913060855.1 uncultured Lewinella sp.
TACACTATCCTCTTCGTCGGCAGCGTCAGATGTGTATAAGAGACAGCCCATATTCTTAATAGTAGTTCTCGTCATGGGGACTGCAGTTGACAGCCAGGCTGGTAATCCCGATCGCCAAGGCGAGGCAGGTGCCTACGAATTATTGATGGTGCCTTATGCCCGTACGGCTGGCCTGCACCTCATGAATACGGCTTTTATTAGCGGTGTAGAATCCATCCGTTTGAATGTAGCTGGTCTTGCTCGAATTAACAAAACGGAAATCACCTTAGGGAGTACGCAATACCTTAAAGGAACGGGGATTACCATGAGTGCTTTGGGCTTGGCGCAAAAGGCGGGCAAGAATGGTGCATTTGGTTTTAGTCTAATGGCGCTTAATTTCGGAGATATTCCGGTTACCACTACGCTACAACCAGGAGGAACCGGAAGTACCTTTTCTCCTTCTTTTTTCAATTTGGGGGTCTCTTATTCCCACATCTTTGAAAATAAAATTTCTGTGGGCGTTACCGTGCGGGTCATTTCTGAATCTTTGGCGGATGTCACAGCAAGTGCTGTTGCACTTGACGCGGGGGTGCAGTATGTTACAGGGCCACAGGAAAACTTTAAATTTGGAATTTCCTTGCGTAATGTAGGATCCAGGATGTCTTTTGGAGGAGAAGGGCTCAGTCAACAACTGAAGAATGCTTCTTTTGATCAGGAGTTCCCCATTTCCTTCGATAATCGCTCCGCTGCGTTTGAATTACCGTCTGTCTTGAACATCGGGATATCTTATGATTTCTATGCGACAGAGAAACATCGATTGACAGTGCTGGGTAATTTCACCGCTAATTCTTTTTCTGAAGATCAAATCGGTGGCGGCGTGGAATATTCGTTGGATGATTTGTTTATGATCAGAGGGGCTTATAAATATGATTTTGGAAGTGGTGATCCGATTACCGAACCCATCTATAGGGGCCTAAGTGCAGGGGCTTCTGTAGGGATTCCATTTAGTAAAGAGAATAAAAATGTAAGAATGAGTATTGATTATGCCTACCGACAAACAAAAATATGGGACGGAACCCATAATATCGGCATAAGGATCAATATCTAAATAATTGACTTTCTATGGATTAGCTTTAAATATGTCGGCTATTGTTGACTTTTTGAAGATATGTCCTTACCTTTATGTACTCAAGAGACAGGAACGTTTTTACCTTATTAGGCAAAAACGTTTCTGTCTTTTATTATGTTCGTCTGTTAGATGGTAAGTTAAACTATTTGAGAAAAGTACTTGTTTAAACTTACATCTCCGAGGGCCAAGTAATACGCCGATCTTTTCCCGTATAAAGAGTAGAATTGTCCAGTTTTTCGGATGTAACATTCGGAAAAGGGAGAATTATCGGTATTTTTAGAACTGTAAATAAATGATTTATGTCAGATATCCAATGGATGACAAAGGAAGGTTATGAGAAGCTTAAGGCTCAGCTTGATGAGTTGAAAGGGGACGGAAGAGCAGAAGCTGCTAGAGCCATTGCAGAAGCAAGAGAGAAGGGAGATTTATCAGAAAATGCAGAGTATGATGCTGCGAAAGATGCACAAGGTCTACTTGAACTCAAAATAAATAACCTGGAGAAAGCCTTAGGGGCTTCTCGAATATTAGATTCTAGCCAATTAGATATTTCTAAAGTGACGGTGTTATGCAATGTCACTATTAAGAGTGTAAAGACTGGCAAGCTGGTTACTTATACGCTAGTTTCTGAATCGGAAGCTGATTTGAAGGCCAAGAAAATCTCGGTGAGTTCACCGGTAGGACGAGGCCTCCTGGGTAAAAAAATAGGTGAAATTGCCAAGGTAACGACACCAGGTGGAAGCATGGATTTCGAAGTGGTTGAAATTTCAATTGATTAAGATGGCCAGTATTTTTTCCAAAATAGTGGCGGGGGAGATTCCCTGCCATAAAATTGCTGAATCAGCCGACTACTTGGCCTTTCTCGATATTAACCCTATCGCGAAAGGCCATACACTTGTCATTCCCAAAATGGGAACAGATTACATTTTTGATCTAGAAGATGAGTTGTTAGGTGGCCTGATGATATTCGCCAAAAAAGTAGCCAAGGCCATCGACCAGGCTATCCCCTCCAAACGAATCGGCATCATGGTAGTCGGTACAGAAGTGCCGCATGCCCATATCCATCTCGTGCCTTTCCAACAGGAATCCGATATTAATATTGCGAAGCCCAAAATGATTGTAAGTCAAGCAGATCTGGCTGAAATTGCCGCGGAAATTCGCGCATTTGTAAAGTAGAGCTGCAGGCTACATGTCGTAGGGTATTGTTATGTAAAAGGATAGGACTCCGGACCTTACCCTCTACCTTTGTCTTTCAAATTACACATCTTTATTAGGCTTGGATACAATTTTTTAGTCAATTATGGCATTATTATTGCAGACTAAAAAATATATCTATCGCATTTATTCGACCTCTTGTGACACTCTAGTTGACAATACGTCAAAACAACAAATCATTCTCTAACTGTCCTTAATCAAAGGGATGGGCTGATAAAGCCTTACCCCCTTATTGCTAATGCGTAATAGGGTGTAGTTGATGAAAATTAGGAGTAGAAGCAAAGGCTAAGTTCCTCATTACTTACAACCATTTATGCCAGTGAAACCCCTTAAAACAAGGACCTAAAATGGACGACATTATGCGAAAAGTTATTCCTATTCTAATAGGCATTTTAACTGTCTTTACTTTTAGTCTACAAGCACAACGTTCGGCAGAAATTGGTGTGGTGATCGGGGCTTCCAGTTATTATGGAGACCTTAGCCCTGAAAACGCCCAGAATAATACGAGTCAATACCAGCCTTCCTTTAGTTTTTTCTATCGACAAAATATTAATTCCACCTTTGGTTTCAGAGCTAATCTAGCGTACGGAAGCCTCACGGGAGATGATAGTCTATCTGATCAAGCATTTAGACAGGAGCGAAATTTTAATTTTGAATCTTCTATCCTTGAGTTAGGCCTTATTGGTGAGATCAATTTATTTGGTTTTAGCCCTGGCGGGAACGGTTCTCGTTTTTCCCCTTACTTGTTTGGTGGCGTGGCTTTGTTTCACTTCAATCCGCTCACAGAGTATGAAGGACAAACGGTTGAATTGCAACCGCTAGGAACAGAGGGGCAGGGAATGGAAGGTTTCCCGGATCGCTATAGACTTACACAAATATCTATTCCTTTTGGTGGCGGTATCAAATATGCCATCAATGATCAGATCAATATAGGCTTGGAGTTAGGCTTCCGCAAGACTTTTACCGATTATTTGGATGATGTCAGCGGTGCTTATGTACCTTATCCGACTTTGCGAGCAAGCAATGGAGAGCTAGCCGCGGCTTTAGGCAATCGTACGGGAGAATTCCTGGGAACGGAGCCGGTCGAAGTACAAGAAGGTGCACTGCGGGGAAACCCGCTAAAGGACGATTGGTACCTGATGGGAGGCTTTACCTTGACGTATACGATCTTTAGTGATCGTGGCGGTTCTGGTAAGATGGGAAGAAGAGGAGGAAAGCAGTTTGGGTGTCCAACTTTCTAGATCCAGTAACAATTTAATCATAGCATACAATCCATTCACCATATCATCAATGATAATTTGTTATCAGTACATTTTTTTTGAAAAGCTTGGTAGCCTTATAATATGAAAGGGTACTAAGCTTTTCTATTGAGGTACTTTCCGCCCACGGTTGAGTACCTTTTTTTATGGAAAAACAGGTGAGATTTGGGCCGCTATAAGCTTGCTCTTTTATTACAATCCAAACTCTCGTTCCATTTGGATAGGGCAGGGGCTATTAATTTTAACAGGGGCTTCTTCTTCCAATGTCCAATATTCATCCAGCAAAGAGGAATAGCAGATTTTTATCTTTAAATCCGCCAGTCGTTGTTCTAGTACCCTGGTTTCAGCTGTCCACTGTAGCGAGATGAGGTTGACCTTCTCGAGTGGGGTAATGATTTGATTTCGCAGGGAGCCGTCGGTGCTCATAATATTGTAATTGATATTCTTGGCTTCGGGGGCATAGGTAGCGATGACATCAAACCAATCTCGGAAGTATATGCTATCATTATAGATTTGATAGGAGTGAACTTTGGCGAGGCCATTGCCATTGTTTTCCAAACGGATGCCAAAACCTTCGGCATTGTATTGCTTACCTACGGTCAGATAGGGGAACATCGCGGCTTTTTGCTGTGTACGCATGATACGGACTTCCTGAACGGAGATGTATAGGGCACAGGCGCTGACGAAGAGGGCACAGAAGGCCACCAGCATATTGATGTTGATGGACTTGAAAGATTGTAGGAGTTGGTTAAACGTTTTTTTCACCATGTAAGTTTGAGGTAAAGGTATTGAGATTTTTGGGACAGAAAAACTTGCTAGGCTTAGACTTCAGAAGTTTTCCAGGACAGGACTGGGGAAACTTCTGAAGTCTTTCTTTGAAAGTCTTTCATTCTGAAAGTCTTATTATTTAGATGCCTGAGACTTGCTACTATTGGAACTGCGGGCAGGAGCCCGCGTCGTAAATCGGCCAACAAGCATGAGCTTGTGTCCTGCATCAGATGCGAAGTAGTTTGGGCAAGCCCAAACCTGTCTCTTATACACATCTCCGAGCCCACG
>CAJXUM010000688.1 GCA_913060855.1 uncultured Lewinella sp.
ATCAGCCTCGGTCTCGTGGGCTCGGAGATGTGTATAAGAGACAGGAACAGACTATATATTATTCAAAACTATAAATCTCAAGATGATGAAGAACATGTACAATAATTCGCCAAAAAACAACGGAGGTAGCTTCTTATTGAAAGGATTAGGTTTTCTTTTCGCTTTGATCATTTTTGTCGGTATGATGGATAAGGCAGGGATTAATATCTCTCTGCCAGAAGAAGAGGGCTTTGAAGAGGGCGTAGTGAAAGCTTCCGTTGGGGAATCAACCGCCAAGGAAGTAGCTGATGATCGAAACCGGGTCGTAGTGGGAGATGAACCTGAGTTGCGACGCACTCGTTCTTATGAGGCGCCCAAATCATACGATATTAGTAGTAAAAAATCAAACTCGAGCAGCCGGTTAGATCGCAATATTAGTGTGGAAGACTGGATTGAAGGATTCTCCGAATTAGCATTGGAACAAGCGATGGATCGAGGTATTCCTGCTGGGGTAGCATTGGCAGTGGGTGTATCTAAAATCCAAGAAGGCGTTAATATAACTACCTGGAACAGCTTTATGGAGGAAGTGATTGAACCATTGGCTGCGGCTAAGTTTCAAGCTTCTCGTAAGGAGATCAAGTCTTACTTCAAGTATTCGGCGAATAGTGAGCGATGGGCCGAAGGATTAGGAACAACAGGTAGTTTCTCTACCAAATCACTAAAAGGAGTGATGAAGAAATATGCGCTTCGAGATTTCGATTATGAAGTGCGCAATAGACTTTCTAATGATCCGGAGGTAGAGCAAAAGGCAAGAGAAGTAGCGGAGGAAGTCACCTTTGCGATCAAAGAGAGCCGCTGGGAAAGTCGTAAAAAAGCCGTAGCCAGTGAACGTAAAACGAGTGAAGTGGCAAAAGAAGAAGTATGGGAGGCGGAGTATGATGAAATGGTGGGCCGTGAAGTAGCCAAAAAAATCGCCAAGGAAAAATTAAAAAGCAACCAATATATCTCTGAAGAGGACATGGCACGATTGGTGGAAGAAACCAATGTGGCAACATCTAAGGTATTACAACAGGAAAATAAACTTTCTTTTCCTGGCCGTAAAGTAAATGAAAGACATCCGGATGCAAAAAAATTAAAAGACATCACAAAACCTCGAAATAAGCAGTCTAGAGAGGAGCTTTACCAACAAAAATTGAAAGAAAGAAAGGCCTCAAAGAAAAAAGAACGTAGCTAATCGACTGAAAAGGCACGTTTTTTGTATTATAATTCGTTACACTACACGATCAGACAGGTTTAACCTTCGACTGAAAGTGATGTGCTATCATCATCTTGGTATTAATTAAGCAACTAAGCGTTTACACCCATTTTCTTGAAATAGTAGGACAGACCAAACACCGTAACACGAGAAAATACCAAACCGATGAGTAGAGCTTTGGGCGCCCTGGTGCCCTGGCTAATAGATTTGGAATGTTATTTTATAAGTGTCTGCAAATTGGAACGACCTGAAAAAACTATTTAGGAGTACAGTGCCCTTACTCCAATGTTTTGGCTCTAATACAACAGTATTTGGGCCTGGCTGTACTTTATTTATTAAAATTAACCTTGGGGTGAAGCCGGAATTAATGGCAACACATCTGATTTATAGTTTAGTAATGAATTTTGCTTAGCCCCGGTTAAAAAAGAAACTACATGAAAAAATTGTTGACCACTGTTCTCCCGCTGGTATTCGCTTTGCTAGCTTTTGTGGAGGGGTATGCGCAGAAAGATTTGTTTAAAGGAATTTTTGAAAAAGAGGATGCGGAATTTCATCCGACAGTAGCCACTACACCACAAAAAGGAGTAGCTAACCTGAGTCTTTATTTTACCCATAGTAAGGTGAATACGTTGGAGTATGCGGTATGGATAAAGGATTTGGGGACCAATATGCTAGGAACTGGAACGAAAAGAATGGTGCAAGATTTACAGTCGATTGGCAATCGAGAAAAGAATATGATTCGAATTGACGGTTTGGTAAGTGGCCATTTTTATAGTATCGGTATTGATTACCGAAAACCCCAAAGTCTCAATCGGAAATTTGTTTCAAAGGTATTACAAGAGGGCTACGTCTATCAATTCAACCCTCAAGGACAAGTAGCTGTACAAGATCAGCCCACCCGCCCCCCGACTTCCAATCAAAGTACCAAAGCGGCTCCTGTACCCACCAACGCACTGCCGTGTTATAATCCCGAAATAGCAATAAAGGTAGAAACGGCTGGCTATTGTGGAGATGCTAATCGACCGGCTATACTGGTTCAATGTAAAGATTGTCAAAGCAAAAATTGGCGATTTTCGGTAGAGATTAAAACCCAATATGGCGAATGGCAACCCCTACGAGCTGATGGAAAACCGCAAAATGCATTAGGCGTTTCTGTTCGTACCGAACCACTTTGCTTGCTCCGACCAGGAATGTACGATGTGCAAGTACTGGCTTGGGGACAGAATTGTAAAACGCCCATCATCAAGAAAATACCCACTGCGATCACTATCCGAGATGATCGATTGATTAATAATCCTCCGGTTGTGTCGGTTCCTACCGAATTAGAACCGGTGGAAGAAGAATATCGCCGCTTACCCGATACTTGCGAGGTAAGTGCTAATGCAAGCTTGACGGGCAATGTCGTAAGAGGAACCGTGGAACTGAATAGAACCTCTCCTTGTGGTGAGATGATGCCTTATGCAAGCATCAAATATGTACACCCGAGTTACCGAGATATAGAATTGGATAGAATCCCCCTAATTCCTGGCTCCATCGTGCCTTTCGAATTCGAGCTGGATGGCAGGGATATGCAGCGAGGGATTCATACCCTACAGGTACAGACTTTTGTTAAATCAGAGTTGACCGACGAAGAAGTGCCCATGAGTTCGTTCTGGGTGAAAGCAGAATTGAATGGTCAAAGAGATCGAAATTATTTAGCCTCCCGGAGTGCAACTCCACTACCTAAATCTACGGAGATTTCTACATCACAAGATCCTAGTCCGCCAGCTATCACGACTGAAAAAGATCCCTATGCCTCTAGTATAGATGAATCTTTAATGGAGGGAACCTTGAGTGAGGTCAATGTAACGGCTAGCGATCCTAATTGTACGCCTATTCAGGATTTGAATCTAGTGTTTGATGGGGCTCGTTCCACCATACCTTTGTATATCGCTTGGCTCAATCCTAGGTGCTGTCAGGAGGAAGGCTGTGAGTATACCGTTTGGGCGGGAAATGGCCCAAAGCAGCTTCGACTCTTGGTGAAAGGCCGTAAATCGGGCGCACTGACGCGTGAGTTATTGACTAACTTATACCCAGATGATCAATATTTTGAGGTGGTAGTGAAAACGGGTAATGGGCAGCGCAAAGCCGCTTTTGTTTCGGGAGAAGGCCCGCTATATGGCATCGAAGAGATCATCGATTACCACGATAGAGTAAATCCATCGGCTATAGAACAACCAGATGATGGTTTTGCTTCCATAGAAATCATTCCGGCGGGTGCTGTAGGAGGAGAGTTAGCTGCTCGTTCGCCAGGCGTAAAATCTTCTAGCAAACCTTTGTATGAAACGCCATCTGTACCGATTAGTAAGTTTGAAGCTTGTAAATACAAACGAGATTTGATTGTGCGGGCGGAACAGCCTATACAAGTAGACGATTTTGTTGAAATCTCCTACGGATTCAAAGCGAAAGACTATCGCTATACCCTCTACTTTTTACCCAAAAATAGTGAAGAATGGGTCATTGCACCTGGTTCAAAAGAGCGGCAAGATAGCCCTGACTTTGAACTCGAAATGTCACCTTATCACTCTGGTAAATACTTAATACTTTCACAAAAAGCTACTAGCAAATGGGGCTGCCTCTCTGCGCCTCTTTCAGAAGCAGTAGAGCTTAGCGTGATCGAATAATAGTGAGAACAAGCGTCATTTCAGGTTTTGAAATGACGCTTGTTCCTTTCTGGCCTGCTCTAAACACCTGTTTTCCTCCCTAAGAATTACATTTCGACTACACAATATCTCCCGTTTCTTATCGTAGATATACTCGATAAGGCAAACCCCCTTATTGTAGCAAATCGGAGCGCATGGAATCCCTTATTTAGTAAGGTCGACCTCCTAGTTTTTAACCCTAGGACACTCGGCCGCTAAACTTCCTCGCTTCCGACCAAACCTAAAATATGAAACAAACCGGACTAAGTATCATTAAAACAATAACTTCCTCATTTTGCGCGGAACTCTTTTTGCGCCTGGCTGCGTTAAATACCGAAAGCTTTCGGTACGCCTTATCTAAGGATAGGCCTACGTTTTTTGCCTTGTCATCCACAAAAATAGCTGGCTCAAAAGGCAAACTTATTATTTCAATGATACTAAGCTTTTTCTTTTGTTGTTGTCTAATCCCCGCCTTTACACAAGATATCACCGTTAGAGGATTGATCTCTTTGGCAGAAACAGGTGAACCCTTGCAGGGCGTAGAAGTAGAACTGCAAGGTACACCACGAAAAACTACCTCTACCGCACAAGGTTTTTTTGAAATCAATGTGCCACCTCCTAATATTTTCTATGCTAGGAAGAATGCTCTTTTGCTCTTTACCTGTCTCTTATACACATCTGACGCTGCCGACGAAGAGGATAGTGTAGA
>CAJXUM010000689.1 GCA_913060855.1 uncultured Lewinella sp.
AGATCAGCCTCGGTCTCGTGGGCTCGGAGATGTGTATAAGAGACAGGTATAGCACTGTGCTAAATAAAGCACTGTGTTTGTCAACTTTCAATATACGTATTCGACCTGTTTTACCTACTCTAACCTATTTCAATCAACACATTTTGCTATTGTGCCTATAGGGCTCCTTCTGAGGCATCTGAAGGATCCAGGCGTTATCCGTGGTCGATTAAACCATGACATGAGAAACTATCATCCTTTAATTTCTATGAACAATGACAACACTAAAAACTGTTGAATTTACAGCGATTCAGCTCAAAAAATCTCCGTTTATTGTAGCCGAAGTAATTTTTGGCTCACCCAAAAAGAATTGTGCAGGTATTGGTATCTGCAAAGTTAGCCCGGTTGACAATATTTCAACAACACTTCCTTGCCGAAGTGTGCGTACTGAAATCGCTTCCATTAAAAGCAATGCGATACGACTTCGCCTGCGAATGGACGGCCTCTGTTCCAATCTTATTGATCGCCAGTTTAAGCAAGGGCGCTTCAAAATGGAAGAAGCGTTTGAATTGCCCTTTTGGTTGGTTGATGAGATGCAGCTTGCAGCTCGGCATATTAAGGCAGGTCAATACCCTGTCAGTTTTGAAGAGGAACATATTGTGATTCACCTTCGACTGAACTAGCATTGCTTCCTGTTCTGACTTGAAGACACAAAAATTGTTAGGGAATCAATGACCCTTGTATTCAATAAGAAAGCCGACTTGTTCTGGTGAACAGGCTGGCTTTCTTATTTACACCCTCCTGCTTAATGCTGCGGGATGACTATAAGTGTTAAATCGATCTAAATTTGACCAGTAGGCTTGTTAGTTCTTTGAATAGCCTGTAATTTAGGGGTATCATAAAAAACCAGACAAGCTATGAAAATCAAATCTACAAATGCCTTCTCTTGGCGGAGCCTTAGCCTAGGATTATTCGCCGCTATTTTTCTCTCCGCTTGCTATACACCCAAAGCCGTCATTCGAGTAGAACCGGATAATGAAGATGTACGTTGGCAATATGGTCAGGCTTTTGCCCGGCAACAATCCCATGATGTAGAGGTGCAAGCTGCTTATAATGGCATGAATCGAGAATATCTTTTCTTTGATGTTGAGATCATTAACTATGGAGAAGAAGAGGTACTTGTAGATCCTAGTCGATTTTTTCTGGATGTGAATGGTTTTAAAAGACGTGCCATCGATCCAGAAGCTTTCCTATTAGGTTTGGATATGGATGCTTCGAAGCGCGAAGCCAATTCGAAGAATACCGCGATTGCCTTGGGTGTAGTGGCCGTCGCAGCGACAGCGGCGATCATTGTCGCAGCAGATAACAATAGTAGTGGGAATAATGCTAGCGCCAATAATACGAATAACCTTGGGCAGGATATCAATAATATCAGCCTTGCCACAGAAGTGGTATCTATTTTTCCTAGTTTAGTAGTCGACTTATCCGCTAATAATCAAGGCGGAGAACTGCCTCCACCCAATCCCAAGGACCGGGATTTCTGGACGGATTTCACCCTTCGTAAAACCACCCTGCGAGAAAATGAACGAGTGACGGGAAAGGTACTCTTTCCTTTGACTGAGTTGACGGATCATTTTAAGATGGTGATGCCGGTGGCAAGTGGTACATTCAGGTTGCAATTCAAGCGTATGCTACATCAACCCAAATAGAAATTATTGTTAGACCTTTTTACTCAAAGCGTTCATTACATGCCCAGATTGTCATCGCCCTTCGATCCTATTCTCCAAGAACAAGGCTTCGTAATGCTCGATGGTGGATTGGCCAGCGAATTGGAATTCAGGGGCGCAGTACTGGATGATGCTTTGTGGTCTGCCAAAGTGCTGCTCGAACAAGCGGATACTATTCGCCAATTGCACCTCGATTATTTCCTAGCCGGAGCAGATGTGGCCATTAGCGCTTCTTACCAAGCTACCTATGAAGGTTTAGCACAAAAAGGCTTAGGGAAAGCGGCCAGTGATATTGTGTTCCAACAAAGTATCGTTTTAGCGCAAGAAGCTAGGGACCAATATGAGCAGCAGCAAGCGGGCAAGGGTAACCGATTGCCTCCTTTGGTCGCGGCTTCCATTGGCCCTTATGGTGCTTTTCTGGCTGATGGGTCAGAATACCGTGGTGATTATGACATTTCAAAGCCAGCCTTGGTAGATTTTCATCGAAATCGACTCCATAAATTACTTGAATTCCAGCCAGATATACTAGCAGTCGAGACCATTCCCTGCCTGGTCGAAGCGGAAGCTATCATCCAGCTTTTGAGTGAATCTCCATTCACTATGGCTTATCTAAGTTTTAGCTGTCGAGATGGCCAACATCTTTCTAGTGGCGAGTCCTTTGGAGCCGCCGTTGCTTTAGCGCATTCTTGCCCGCAAGTTGTTGCCGTTGGCATCAATTGCACCGCTCCTGAATGGGTTAGCCCTTTGCTGAGTAGTGTTCAAGCTTCTTCAGCCTTACCTTTTCTTGTTTATCCTAACAAGGGCGAAAGCTGGGATGCCCACTGCAAGTGTTGGGTACCCACGAAGCCCTCTTCCTCGATTAACGAGAAAGTAGAAGAATGGTATGATTTAGGGGTACGTATTTTTGGTGGCTGTTGCCGTGTCCGACCGGCTGATATTGCGGAGATGCGGAGAACGCTAGAGCGGGTCTGTGCTTGAGTATTTTGTCATGAAGATTAATGACTATGCTGGGCTTAGGCTTCAGCAATTTTCCATGTCCCACCTTAGGAAACTTCTGAAGTCTTACTAAGTTCATCTGAATCCTTCCTCACGGGAATAGAACAAAGGGCAGCGTATATACGGATGAGCCCCATTAATATCCATCTTTAATTCTTTTCACGCTAATTTTTCTTTTTCAAGTAGGGAGCCTTCTAATTTTGGGGCTAAAGCAACAGAAAATCATGTTTGAATTACGCCACATCATTCTGATAGAAGCAGTCGATCGTTTGGGTTCATTGAAAAGGGCAGCCCAAGAATTACACCTAACCCAATCCGCCTTAAGTCATCAATTGAAACAATTGGAATCTTCATTGGGGATCAAAATATTCCATCGAGTGAACAATCAATTGCACTTCACCCCATTGGGAAAAGAATTTTGCGAAGCCTCAAAAGGTATTTTGGAAAAGGTCCATCAGATAGAAGACCGAGTAGAAGAGGTCAAAAGCAACGAAATGGAAAGCTATATTCATGGCTATTCGGAAATAGAGACGCAAAGATTGTATGATCAGGCCCATTCGATAGCAGACTTTATACATTGGGATTCAAGGTGGGAGGAAGGTTCGCTCATCTTAGAAGCGGGCTGCGGGGTGGGGGCACAAACGAAAATTATTGCGGCCCAAAATCCGCAGTGTGAGTTTGTGGGCGTAGATATTTCACAGAAGTCCTTGGAAATCGCGGATCAGTTGACCCAGGATTTGAAGCTAGGTAATGTTAAGTTTTTAAAAGAAGACTTGACCCACTTGTCCTTTGAGGATAACACTTTTGATCATGTCTTTTTGTGTTTTGTATTAGAGCATGTCAAGTCGCCCCTAACCATTTTACAAGAACTAAATAGAGTACTCAAACCCCATGGTACGATAACGGTCATCGAAGGAGATCATGGCTCCACCTACTCCTATCCGGACAGTAAGGCCGCAAGGGAGGTAGTGCAAGCACAAGTGACATTGCAAGAAAAAAGCGGCGGAAATGCCAATATCGGGAGAGCATTATATCCTTTATTAAAGAAGACGGGTTTTGCTGACATTAATGTGAGTCCCCGACAGGTCTATGTGGATGACTCTAAACCAGCCTTGGTGAGTGGATTCACGCTGAACACCTTTACTGCCATGATAAAGGGGATTTCATCCGAAGCAATTGCTCAGAAAATGATGTCTGAAGATGCATTTCAGGAAGGAATCAAAGACCTAGAAAGAACAGCAGCTGGGGGAGGAACTTTTTGCTATACCTTTTTTAAGGGAATTGCCGTGAAGCGATAGAAACAGGTTTACATTTCTTTTTTGCGGGTGAACAGGATTCATTGTTATAAGCAAGTAACCCAAAGCACCATTCTGATATACCTACTTATCTCATCTTTTGTCGGAATACGATTAGGTATCCATTCGGGTCTTCAATTTGAAACTCCCGCATGCCATAAGCCTTGTTCTCCAAAGCTTCCTTTATTGGCACCTGCTTGGCTTGAAATTCCTCGTATAAAGTATCAATATCTTCGGAGTAGAAAGCCAGAGAAACATGAGTGGCTGGCGGTCCAGCGGTACTTTGATCCAGCAGCATTAGACTTTGACCTTGCCCACGCCTAATTTCTGCATAGTAAGGCGGGTTGCCATAGGAGTCCACTAACTCAAAACCCAACCTGAAGCAGTAGAAATCAATGGAATCTATTAGCTTATTGACAGCTAGAACGGCGGAGTAGTGGGTGATAAGTTCTTTTTCCATAGGTACCTCTTGTGTCGGCAAAATACGGTGTTTTATTCAATCTCACTTATGCTTACTTGTTTCTCTTTTAGAATTACAGTGAAGAAATAACTCCAGCTCTACCTCAGCTCTTCCATTTCTGCTAGTAACTGATCCAGTCGAAGGATAATATCTCCGTAGATGGATCG
>CAJXUM010000690.1 GCA_913060855.1 uncultured Lewinella sp.
TTTTGGTCCTTGAAGGTCATACTTCTTCTCGCTTTCATCAATTATCTTGCTCATTTCTATTTCTCGTACACTAGTTGGGATTACTTGATCAGTAGGATTTTGGGCTTTTTGCAGCTTGAACTTAAGCCCTTTCTATTCTTCAATGGATTGATTGCGACTATTTTAGTCATTTATTTTATGTTCGCTTCAAGTGGGGAGGGATACTTGTCGACACTAAGTTTCATTGGAGGCCTGGCTTTCTTTTTCAATATATTACAATTATGGAAGAGTTACCGGGCGGAGCGTTACTCCGCTTTTTTCTTAGGATGGTTACCTCTTTTCCTGATCTGGATGGGCTTATTGGGATTCTTTGCTTTAGACTTTGATTTCGGGAAATATGGCTTTTTGAAACAATATACTTTAGTCGATGATATTCTTTTCCCAGTTTTTATAATGGTGATTCTCTTACTATTCGCCATTTTCATGCGTTACCATCCGTATCGATATGTAGTTAAATTGCTACAATACTTAAGCAAATAAGCTAGGTGGCAGTAGGAGTGGAAATCCATAGGAGCAGAACATCTTTAGCATCAAACGCTCTGGCAATTTTTGCGCTACTATCTTTCGTCCTATTACTTGACTGGCTATATCTGCCATCTCTTGAGGTTGTAAAAGCTTCCTAGCAGTGACACGATAGGTCTTGTCGGCATGTCGGATTGGGTCTTTTAGAATATGGGCCGCTACCAATCCAATGTCCTCATTAGAGGGTGGCGCATTGGTTCCAAAATCAGGCATTATACCCAATTGTAGCATCGGCTCAGGCACCATGAAATAAACAAAGGCGAATAGGCCTGGATTTAAGAATGTGATGTTGGTCCCTTGAAGTCTTTTAAAAGCTTGGTCCACCAACCAATGCTCTTTGGTATAGACGGACGGATGGGAATTGGACGACAGCCATTGTGTGAGTACCACTGCATGTTTGGTTTTCATTTAAGTCAAATGCATATTCCCATCCTATTTCACGATTAGACATGGGTCACAATGTCTGTTTACCAATAAAGAAAAAGCAAGGACTATACCTCTTTTGATAGGGTAATTTAGAAAACGCTCCGGTGCTATATAATCTCAGGTAAACCCCTTTCGACTTTTTCCCTTTCTTCAGGTCAAAAGTTACGCCTTTGCTACCTAGCTCATCAAAATCTTTAATCCATTCTACTGATAACACTACATCTGAGTCCAAAACTAAGTTATAGTCAGTGAGGTCGACCGTAATAGTCCCCTTTCTCTGTTTTTCTCTGATTAAAACATTTTCCGTCAATAAGTTATCTCCTATTTCATCATTTTCAAAGGAGTAGATATTGACTCGAAATAAGAGACTATCTCCTTTAGCATGATTCAGCACGAAATTGGCACTCTTTATATAGGTCGGCTTGTCCAGCCGAATGAGGCTTCCTATCGCCGTTCCCAGTTGTGGGTTTCCAAATCCTATGCTTGGGCCTCTCTTTTTGTTTTTTAGTCCAAATATTTTTTCTTCTCCATCGAACCTAGTGGCCTGCACCTCTACCAATCCTAATTCATAATTCTTTTTCGTCAACTCAACCGTACCTTCAACCACTAGATCTTGGAATTGAATTTCAAGCGACTCATATCCTATGGAAGAAAAAATGATAATAGCTTCCTCCGCCATCCGATTCAACTCAAACTTGCCTTCTCCATCGCTCACCGTTCCTTTTGACAATTCTTTGATACCAATACTCACATAAGGGACGGGCTCTTTGCTTGCTGAATCAATCACCTTTCCAGTGATAGTGACCTGCCCAAAAGCTGAATGAACAACACAAATCAAGAGCGTTAAGACGATATTTATTCTCATTTGTTAGGTTTAGTTTTCATTGTTAATTCTAGCCGCTATATTCCACACATGCCCTGCAGGATCCATAATCCGCCCCACCCGATCTCCCCAGAATTGATCTTCTGCCGGAAGCAGTACTTTTGCTTTTTCGGACACGGCTCGCGCTATCACAAATACTTTCTTACAGAAATCGATTTCTGCTAAAGCATCTTGGCAGGTTAACATGGGTATAATCATATCCAGTTTCTTTTATCGGATCAACTTGGACTAGTTAAGCACATCCAGTCTTATGGACAAACATTAGCAATATAGAAAGCCAGTAAAGTACGGCCTAATTTTATGTTTTACTACTACTTTTGATAATTATCGGTACTTTCAATGACTATGAATTCTTCTTTTTTCGTATCCAAAATCAAAGTGCTTTCTGTAAAAGGTTTATTGCCTAGCCATCCTCCAATTCTCGTAAATGGGGTCATAAATCTTTGGTAATCAGCATAAATATCTACGTAACTAATTCTTTTTAAGGGAAGCGTCGCATGGCCAATTTCCATGGTTTCATTTGAACTTTTGTGATGGATAGTTAGCGACTCCCCAAATCTCTTCCCTTCATATTTTACTTCCTTCTCCTTCTCATCTGTATAGTCATCAAAGCGTTTTTTTGAGGTAATTAAGCCGAACGCACTACACCCAGAATCATAGAACAACTCCAATTCTTTGCCTGCTATTTGGGTGGGCAACATGAATCTCCTTCCATCAAATGCAAAAGCTTGAAAACCCGACAAGGAAGACATCCAATGGGGGCGTTCATTGTAAATCTGTATCACTTCGTTCTTGAAATCGATCAAAGTAATTCGTTGGTCCATAAAGTCGGCACCAATTGTTCCTATTTTCAGGGCCCTGGTAGTGTCACTCTGATCTATTGGATTTCCATAGTTTTCTAATATTTGAATCATAGCCGCACTGGTATTATTCCCTCCCAGCACAAAGTCCAGACTTTGTACATAACGCCGGTCTCCTTTTGCTATTTCTGCGACATCTATTCCGGCCTCTCCAAGAGACTTTAGCGTGTTTCCATATATCAAGGTGGTAGGCGCGCCGGTATCGAATTGGAAATACAATGGGTTCACAATTCCTGCCATTTGCACCGGGATAAGCATGGCCTCGTGAGGCTCAAAATAATCTCCGTATGTATTACCAGACCAACGAAAATCGATAGGTTTGGCTTCCGAAGTATAGATCAGATAATTAGGTGTTTCCTTAAACCATAAATTGTTAAAATGCCTGATTCCGAATATGCCCACTATGGTTAGTAGGAGGAATATCGCCAAGAAAGCGTAAGTTATTTTTTTTACCATCTCCGTATAATTTGTAGTAATGAAGAAATGTGCTCTCCTAGTGGAGCGAAATCATTGCCCATACTACTAGACATCTAGAAGACAGAAGCGAGAAAAGAGACTGCTGAAGTGGGGCTTCCGCCTTGTATCTAGCCTATCTCTCCTCTGTCAACTACCTTTGTCCAGTAACATGATCATTGCCTACAAATTAATGGAAAGAAGAAATGGAAAGTCCTTTTGGGATACCGCCAATTACGCGTCAATTCACCGCCAACCGCTTATATCAGTCTAAAAGGAAGATTCAAAAAGTCGGTATCGTCACGCTGTATCGAATTCGCTGTATAAAAAACAACGAAAATATTGAAGGCTAAGGCGGCGAATAGAACCATCAATATTAAGGGAAAAGAGGGAAAGATATCAGGATCAATGAAGGGTGAAATACAGAGCAAAAAACATAATACGATCGTCCAGAGCAGCTGAAAATTGATAATCTTTCTGCCCACTTCATCCACCACCCTTGATGGGCCTCTTTTTCTCCACACCATAAATGGGAAAATGACATTTCCGAATGGAAAAACGAAAAGCCCCAGGATGGATAAATTGATCAGTTTAATGGAAGTTTTATCTGATTGTTCATACTGCTCTACGCCTACAAACCTTTGCTGTAAGAGCGATGGTTCCACTTCAAACACATTTGACAGTACCCTAAGTGTATGTCCTTTAGGAATGCTGTCTCCGGCTTCCAAACGCTGAATGGTCCGCAATGACAAACCTGTTTTTTCGGCTAAGTTGCTTTGCGTATAGCCTGACTTTTCTCGTAGATTTTTGATTATACTCATGGCTTTATTATTAGTGCTAGGATTTGCTACAATCACTTCATTCACTTAAATACAATGGATGAAAAGTATGCTTTAGAAAATTTTGCTACCTCCTTAGCTACCCGAACCATCTCTTCATATCTATCGCTCAGATGAGGACTTGGTGAATGAATATTGTACTTCCAAAAACGCCAGCAAGAGGTAGCAACAGCTGCATATTCGATAAAGAAGACTAGGGAGTCTTTTTCTAAAAATGTTAGAGGCCGTACTTCTTCATATCCTCTCACCAATGCATTTGCTTTCTTCAAGTCAATTTTTTCATCCACCCGGCAAAGCCCCAAAATACCCATAGCTATATCAAAAATCAAGTAATAATCGCAGGCTTCTTCAAAGTCAATAATCGCTTTTATATCATTAGGTTCAAACAGCACATTATCGAAGAAAACATCACCATGTATCAATCCAATGGGTAGGTTTTTCGGACGTTTCTGTTCGAAGAATTGAAGTTTTTTCTTGAGCCAGTTTTCATATTCTGGATTAATACTTTTGTCCATAATTCCCGAAAAGGCTTGTTGCTCGTATGGGTGTAATTCTGTCTCTTATACACATCTCCGAGCCCACGAGACCGAGGCTGATCTCGT
>CAJXUM010000691.1 GCA_913060855.1 uncultured Lewinella sp.
GGTCTCGTGGGCTCGGAGATGTGTATAAGAGACAGGGATTACGTCCATCAAGAAAACGCCTTCAACGACCTAGAAAACGAAAAATTACAAGCTCAATTATACTCAAAAGAAGGACCCGCTCTTGCTACCGTAGATATCAATGGTGATGGGCAAATCGAAATTTTCCTTGGCGGAGCAAAGGGGCAGGCTCCGGTTTTATACCAAATGATCGAAGATTCATATGAAGCGATACAGGTCGATTTCTGGAAGCAAGAAGCGGCCTACGAAGATACAGATGCCTTGTTTTTTGACGCCGATGGTGATGGCGATCAAGATCTCTATGTAACAAGTGCAGGTAATGAATATGCCACTGATCACCCCGCATTGATCGACCGCCTTTACCTCAATGATGGCCAAGGCCATTTCACCAAACAAAAAATTAGTGGTTTTAATATCCCCTTCGAAAATAGCTCATGTGTTGCCGCTTCAGATTTTGACCAAGATGGCGATATAGATTTATTTGTCGGAAGCCGAGTCGATAAAGGAAGCTATGCCACCACGCCCCCTTCGTATATTTTGGAGAACGATGGGCGGGGTAATTTTGACAAAAAGAGGTCTAACTACCTGGGGATGGTGACCGATGCTGTTTGGGGGGATCTAGATGAGGATGGCGACGACGACTTGGTTATAGTGGGTGATTGGATGCCCATTGTCATTCTGCTAAACAATCAGGGTAGCTTCAGCAAAAAAGAACTCCCGAATAGCCATGGTTGGTGGCGATCGGTGCAGTTGGCAGACCTGGATAATGATAATCACCTTGATATTATCGCCGGTAACTTCGGCATCAATTCCGACATCCAGCCTTCTACCAGCACGCCCTTACAGCTGAGAATTGGCGAGCAAAATCAGAAAGTGTTCATGACCTATGGAAATGGGCATGCGGTCCCCAGCGCTGATGAATTGGTAAAACAAATACCTGTATTGAAAAAAGATTTTTCGTCCTACAAAGACTATGCTCAGCTCAACGCCAATAAAATCTTTAGCGATACAAAATTCGAAACTAGGACCGTAACCACATTTGAAACAGCTATTTATTTTAATGAAGGAAAGGCAAATTTCATAAAACAGCCCATTCCCAGAGCTGCTCAAATCTCAAGTACAAATGCTATTCTAGTAGAAGATGTCAATCAAGATGGATTAAAAGATTTAGTTTTTGCGGGCAATGAATTCCATCTCAATACGCGCCTCGGCAAAAAAGATGCTTCCTTAGGTATTCTCTTGCTTCAGAGTCCAACACGTCAATTTGAAGCACTCGCGCCAGTACATTCTGGTTTAAACCTAAAAGGGATGATCCGCCAGGCTGTTGTCATCTCTCATCAACAATCTAGGGTCTTCCTATTTGCTGCTAATAACGGCATCATTCAACCTTATATAATCAAGTAGTGCAAGTGAGAAGATTCTGTTAACTTTATAGAACTAAGTCCATCAGCCAGCAAAAGCAGAGAATCATGAAACCATTACACCTGTTCACTTTGCTATTAACGTTATTACTGGTCTCATCAGCAGTAGACATCCACTCACAAATAATTAGTGGGAAAATCACTAGGAATGGTAAGATTGCCAATGGCCTGAGCATTTCAAAAAAAAATCAGCGACTGGTCTCGATTGTCGATATTAATGGAAGTTTCGTCATCAAAGCAAAAGCAGGAGACCGTTTACTAATCCGGCAGCAGGATACGACTTGGAATGTCCTCGCTGTTGAAGATATGCATGTCGAACTGAGTGGACTAGAAAGGCAACTCCCCAATGACCGAAAAAAGGAAATAACCGCTCGCACTGACACCTACAGCAACAACTGGGGCGATACCCTTGGCACCCACTCTCGGCTCGAACAAGCCGCTTTTAACCAAGGGAACATTTTCGATCTTTATGGTTTTTTAGAAGGAAGGGTGCCAGGCCTTACTTTGTCACGGCCAGGAGGAGATCCTTTGGCGCAATATGATGCTCAGTTACGGGGTTTACATACCTTCAATACCTTGGCGTATAATTTCTTGCCTTTTACCTCTTTTCAGGAAAACCCACCAGAAGCGGCCATTGATCGCAGTCGCCCGCTACTCGTTATTGATGGTTTTCCGAGCGCCTCTTTATTAACGGTCGATCCTGCGTCTATTACTGCCATTAAGGTTTTGAGAGATGCCGCATCAGCTGCTGAATATGGCTTGCGCGGTGCAAATGGCGTGATTGAGATCGAGACCAAGATGGAAGAAAAGACTCCCTTTTCTGTTGTCTATGACACTTACCTTGCCCAAGACCGTCCAGTGAATCTTCCCAAAGTATTATCGGCCAGCGAGTACCGACGACACATTAATAGCGCCAACTTTAGTCATTACAATCCACTACTGGATCAAGGGCATGATACCGATTGGCAGGAGGCCATTACGCGAACAGCTTGGAGTCAGGCACACCGGCTTCGAATGGGCGGTGCCATTTCGCAAACCCAATACCAATTTTCTTTTAACTATCGAGATCAGCAAGGAATTGCCAAAAAATCGGGATTTGATCAATTGAATGGCCAATTTCGGCTCCGACAACAATTGTGGAAAAAACGCCTAAGTTTAGGAATCAATGCAGGATATACGGAACGCTCTTTTCAAGAAGTAGATCCTTTTCTATTCCGTCAAGCTTCAATTTATAATCCAACCGCCCCTGTCCGTGGAGATACTACAGGCCGTTACGGCGGCTACAACCAAGCTCCCTTTTTCATCTACTTTAATCCGGTAGCTATGCTGGAACAAAGTACCCGGGAAGGCACCAATAAAGTAAGCACCCTAGGGGCCAACTTTCGATTGACGCCGATAAAAAGCTTGGAAATAACTGGACGATACGGTTTTCAACAAAGCAAAGATATTTTCGGAATGCTGTATCCGAAAGAAGCTAAATATGGAGGAGCGGATTGGGACGGGCAGATCGGACGTAGTGAGCGCAGGCTTAATAACCAATATGCTCATCTAGGCTTAGCCTATCAGCTGACTTGGGGTCAACACCGTCTGCAGATGAAAGGTGCCTACACCTATCAAAAATGGGGTTTTGAAGGAGAGACCCTGCAAGCTTATGGTTTTGCTGGAAATAATTTTTCTTATGATAATCCTGTAGGTGCTTCGACCGTGGAAGAATCTGCCTTCCGTTCTCTAGATGAACAGGTCGCTATTTTTGGTCAATTAAAATATGATTGGAAAGGCATTTTATTTTTAAAGGGAAGCTTGAGGAGAGAGGGTGCTTCTCGTTTAGGCCCCGACCATAAATGGGCATGGTTTCCAGCGTTACAAGGGGCGCTTTCCTTGCATGAGGTTTTGGATTTAAATAATCGCTTTCATTTCAGGTTATCTTACGGGGAGGCGGGGCAATTACCGCCAAAAAACTACGGAGCGCATTGGAAATTAGGGGAACGTGATCATATCTACTATCAAGGGGAATACGTCCCTGCTTACGATTTTATTAACACGCCAAATCCCGCCATCGGAGAAGAACGGCGCGCCGAATGGAACGTTGGCCTAGATCTAGGCATCTTAAGTAACCGCCTAATGCTTAGTATCGATTGGTATAATAGTGAAAGCAGGAGAATCGTGGCCGCAACTGAACTTCCTTCCCCACCCTATCCACAACCTTTATTTTACGATAATTTTGGGGCGCTGCAGAACCGGGGCTTGGAGCTCGTACTTCAGGCAAAGGTGTTTAAAAATAATCGCCTTGAATGGAACTCGAGCTTGCAGTCATTTACTAATAAAACCCGCCTGAGCTCCCTGAGTCACCCGAAAGCAGCGACGCCCTATCAGGCACAGCGAATGGGTACGATTGGGTTTCCCGGATTGTGCTGTACCAGGGTGCACCTATTGGAAGAAGGCGAAGCTATTGGCAGTTTTTATGGCCCTGAGTTTAAAGGCATTAACGCGGAAGGGCAATGGGTATTTGACAATCGTAATGGATTAAGCCCTCGGGAGGATCATCAAATGATCGGTAATGCGCAACCCCGGCTACAATTCGGCTGGAATAATGATTTAAAGCTGGGTCAATTTGATTTGAATTTTTCACTCCAGGGTGTGTTAGGGCATAAACAAATTAATACACACCGAGTTTTTTACGGAAGCCCGATCCAATTATCGCCTTATAATGTCTTAAAAAGTGCTTTCACCGATGAGATTTCTCGTTTACGGGATTCTCCTGAATGGTCAAGCTATTATCTCGAAAATGCTTCATTTTTACGGCTACAATACATCACTTTAGGCTACAATTTTCAGCCCAAGCCCACATCCAAAATTTCAGGAATGCGTGTCTATTTAACCGCACAGCATTTATTCACCCTTAGCGGATATTCTGGTGGAGATCCATCACCGCGCTTGGAGAACAATGGAAACCCGCTCTCTCCGGGAATTGAAGTACCGAATGGCTCCAATCAACGCGGAGACTACTTCCCCAACCGGACAATACTAGTGGGGTTTAGATTACAACTTTAATGAATAGAAAAATACCCGTACTGTTAATGAAACTACCTATCACCTACCCACTAATAATTTGTCTTATCATTTGCTGTCTTAGCACCCTTTATGGCCAAGAACAGCAACTGTCTCTTATACACATCTCCGAGCCC
>CAJXUM010000692.1 GCA_913060855.1 uncultured Lewinella sp.
CGAGATCAGCCTCGGTCTCGTGGGCTCGGAGATGTGTATAAGAGACAGCAACTAAAGTTACTGCGTCACCCGCTTGTAGGGCACCACCAATTCCTTCTAGTACAGCATTCAATGCATCTTCTGCTTGCGCTTTAGATACACCTGCGCCTTCTGCAACCTTGCTGATTAAATCTCCTTTGTTCATTTCAACAATTTTTGATTATTTTAAAATGGTCGGGCAAATTTATACCCTTGCTTTTGTAAAAACAAGTAATCATCAGCAAAAAAAGCTAGAAACCCAGAAAATACAGGCTATTTAGGGTATTTTAACGTATACCAAACTTTAAGTGGATTCGTTATTATTGAATGAAATTCGATTTTCGGAGCAATTATAGCCATAATCGCCAATTTTGAGCAAAGCAATAGGTAGCAAACAGATTGCAATTGTTATTAATGTGTTTGTTATATTTAATTTATATTAATGCGTATATTGGCTACTGAAATAGCCAAACTAATCATAAAGACTGAAAAGTGATGAAAAGAATAATTTTTGGATTGAGCCTTATTTTTACTTTGAGTATATTTTTTACCACAACTTCCTGCAGCCGAAAAACGGGTTGTGTAACGGCTGAAAATGCACAAGTAAAAACCAATCGTAAAGGCGAATTACCTACCCGACGCGGAAATTCTAGCCTATTTCCAAAGCAAATGAGAAAGAAAAAGAGAGGAAAATAATAGGACAGCTAAGAGAGAAGGATGTTTTCTATTAACTATTGGACAAATTCCTCTTCGATTAGGTTGTCATGAATCTCTTGGAGCTCTTCGATATACTGACCGTACATCCAATACATGTATTTTCGGGTAGTGAACCAGATAAAAGCAGCCAATACTAAGACAGAGAAGGATAGTATGAGCACAATTTTCCAGGGCTCTTGCAGTTTTTCAATAGTTCCTCCTGCTGCTAGAAAACCCATGAAAAAACCTAGGATGTATCCGATAGGTAATAATACGTACATCAAAAGCTGTGCACGTCGGTAGGATTTTCTGAATAATTTCAGATAAGCAGTGATACTGTCAAAAACATTCATGCTATTAATCTCCCGAAATCGCATCAACATCTTATATAAGCCAAAGCCGGTGCCTAAGTACAAAACAAGGCCAAAACCGGCCAGGTAGCCGAAGAGCGGATTATCTATGAACCAATAAAAGATAGCGGCCCAAAGAACCACGCCAGCAAGGAGTTCTATCCACGCATTTCGCTTCATGCGCTGCACCACGCTTGAAGATTGCCTTCGCGCAATTTCAACGACATTTTCTTCCAAGCCTTCATAATAGGCATTGGCACTCTCCTCACTGTCCTTCCAAATGGCACCTAGATCAAATTCCTCCATAACCTTTTTCGCTTAGTAATGTAAACAAGCGTTTTTTGATACGCATTATTTTCACACCTACATAATTACTGGTGATCCCCATAATATCAGCCGATTCTTCATATGATTTTCCTTCCAAGTGTAAAAGGACTAAAGCTCTTTCTTCTTTTGCCAACTCATTAATGCATTGATAGAGCAAATCGATTCGCTTTTGTTGTGCTTGTTCAAAAGCCACTTGGGAAGAACCATCCTCGACTGTATCGGCCATCCATGCGGTCACCGGGGAAGTCGCTAATTTTCTTTTTTTCTTTTTCGTAAAAGTTAATGCCGTATTAAGGGCTACCCGATAAATCCAGGTAGATACCTTGGCTTTACCTTCAAAACGTGGAAAAGACTGCCAAAGTTGAACAAGGATCTCTTGGTACAAATCATCAAAGTCTGCCTGTTCGGAGGCATAGGACCTAGCAATTTTATAGAGAATCCCGTTGTGCTCAGTAATTATATGTTTAAAAGTCTCTTCCACTCGTCTTATAGTTAGTATCCTTTATCCGATTTTTATTACAGTTCACCGAATTATAACTCTTTTGCTCCGCTAAGGTTGTAATAATAATCGACTCCTGCCGACTAATTAAATAAACAAATCATCTAAACCGATAATAAGCGAACTAGTATGATTAGCGGTGTTAAAATCAAGAAAATGACAGACGAAAAGAAAGGATGGCAGATTGACTTCAGTTCGACAGACGCAGAGAACGATTGTCAAATTGATGCCGAGTACACCCGCTTTTTGACCATGGGAGCCACATTTTCTTTCCTTGGTACCGCTTTTTCGTCTTTCGAGGGTTTTCCTCCTCTCCTTGTTATAGCATTGCTAATGCTGGGCATGATACTAACGGTATATGCTTTCGTGATGAAAGTGGCAGTGCATACTGCTCCGAAAGAAGAGCATCTCTAAGCATCTGTATACGCATCCCAGTTGATATATTCGCTTCAAAAATAATTTCAATAGCTTAATTTAATCCATAAAACTTCTAGAAAATGAAAAATGTAATGTCTAAAGCATTGGTCGCAGTTCTTGTGCTAATGGTAAGCTTCGTAGGCAGGAATACGGCTCAAGAAACGGCCACTGCTGCTATAACGACAACCAAAGTAGCACTCAAGGCAGCCGACAATAACAATACATTGCTGTGGAAGATTGAAGGAAATGGCATCCAACCCTCCTATTTATATGGTACCATACATTTAATTCCACAAGCAGACTTCTTTATTGCTGATGCTACCGCCACGGCCTTTGCCGCTGCCGACCAAATTGTGATGGAACTCAAAATGGATGATCCAAATATGCAAATGCAAATCATGCAAAATGCAGCCATGACAGATGGTACTACCTTGGATAAACTGCTCAACGAAGAAAACTACAAAGAAGTAGATGAACTATTAAAATCAGCGCTAGGGGTTGGCGTAGCACCTTTCAATACTTGGCAGCCCTTGTTGACCTCCTCTTTATTTATGACCAAGTTTATAGAAGGAACACCAGCCTCCTATGAAGGTAGCTTTATGGCGATGGCCAAAGAAGCTAATAAAGATATCATAGGATTGGAAACGGTGCTAGATCAGGTAGGTGCAATGGGTGAAGTGCCTTATCAAAAACAAGCAGATCTTTTGGTAGAGACGATTTCAGATATGGAGGGTATGAAAGGCATGTTCTCAGATATGGTCAGCATCTACAAAAAGCAAGACATCAATGCCCTCCATGCCATGATTACCGATCAGTCAGGTGGAGAAGAAATTGCCGAGTTTTTGATTGACAAAAGAAACAAGAAATGGATTCCTAAAATCGGGGAAATTGCCAAAGATAAATCAAGTTTTATCGCTGTCGGAAGTGGACACTTAGGCGGGAAAAATGGCGTAGTACAGCTATTGAAAGATGCTGGGTACAAACTTACGCCCATTGCCAATTAAATACAGTTGGAATAAAAGGATAGACGGTAGCCTATTGAGCCATCGATAGGCCCGTCTGTTTTCCAAAGCCTTAACCTTCCTCTTTCAATACTTCATACTTCGCCACTACAGCTTTAGTAAAAGGAATAGTCTGACGAGTCGTTTTATTAATATGTACGCCCACCATTTTAGCCTTCGCGACTAATTCATCGGTTTCCGCATTGAACATTTGATGAAGGAAGACAATGGCTTTGGGCTTGAATTCCAACATTTGCGTTTTGATATAAATCAAATCACCTGGAAGTAACTCATGAAAGTAGTTGATGTTTTGCTCAACGGTAAACATGCCTACATTATGGGCCTTCATATAGGAGGGCGTAATACCAAGATGCGCAAAGTAATGCCAAGTGGCTTCGTCAAATTTAGCCATGTAATGTTGCACATTCAGATGACCATTGAAGTCACAATGCCAGGAATAAACTTTACCGCGATGCGTTTCGATGGCTTTCATATCAACTTGTTTTCAGCTGTGAATAGGTTCCTGCAAGAAGGTTTATATTATTTTCTCCGCTCAGTTTCAGACTTCAGAAGTCTAACTTAGTTTGACAGCTTCTAATATAGAAATAAAATCCTGTTTGGACAATTCAGTCCTTAGAGAAAATTAAACCACTATCTAACATTCCGGTAGATTGACGGAGACGTTAACGGCCAAGCCTCCTTCGGAGGTTTCTTTGTACTTGTGGTGCATATCTTTAGCCGTTTCCCACATCGATTTGATTACGCCATCCAAACTCACTTTTGCTGCACTGGGATCACTCTCGAGGGCGATATGCGCCGCGGTAATGGCTTTGATCGAACCCATCGTGTTCCTTTCTATACAAGGAATCTGTACCAAGCCACCTATCGGATCACAGGTGAGTCCTAGATGATGCTCCATCGCTATTTCAGCGGCCATGAGTACCTGGTCGGGCGTGCCTCCTAGGCACTCCGTCAAGCCTGCCGCGGCCATGGCTGAAGAAACGCCGATCTCGGCTTGACATCCTCCCATTGCCGCAGATATCGTCGCATTTTTCTTAAAGATGGTTCCAATTTCACCTGCTACCAGCAAGAAGCGGATAATACCTGGCTCTTTTAATTTTTCAAAACAATGGGCATACATCAATACCGCTGGAATCACACCTGAAGCGCCATTCGTAGGGGCTGTGACTACTCGACCAAAAGAAGCATTCTCTTCATTGACAGCCATGGCAAAACAACTCACCCACTTATTAATATTGGTAAAAGATTTTTTTGTCTTTTTGATCAAGGCGATCCATTCTCC
>CAJXUM010000693.1 GCA_913060855.1 uncultured Lewinella sp.
AGATCAGCCTCGGTCTCGTGGGCTCGGAGATGTGTATAAGAGACAGCCATGATATCGTCGAAATGCTCATTCAAGAATTCCGCTACTGTGATACCCATTTCAGTGGGCATCAAGCGGTTCTTAATGGCTCCTGCTTTTTCCGTTTTCACCAATTTATTCACCGCTCCCTCAGACAGCTCCAATAATACGTAGCCTTTATCCTCGCCATCGCGGTTCTCCTTGATCACGTACCCCCGCTTTTCTTCCATGATTTTGGAAATCGTTGGGGCATATGTACTAGGTCGACCAATACCGAGTTCCTCCAACTTGCTAACCAAACTAGCTTCCGTAAATCTAGCTGGAGCTCTCGTATATCGTTCTAGGGCGATCATCTTATCCAAATTGAGTACCTGTCCCACTTTGAGGGGAGGAAGCATACCATCTATCGTCTCATCATCTTCATCTTCATCTTTAGACTCTAGGTATACTTTCAAGAAACCATCAAACTTCAATACCTCACCCACTGCAGTCAACTGCGCTTCTGGCAAGGTAGATACGCCAATTCTAACCGTCGTTTTCTCTAAAATAGCTTCTGCCATTTGAGAGGCCACAGTCCGCTTCCAAATCAATTCATATAGGCGTTGCTCGTCTCGCTCTGGAGAAACTTGTTGTCGATCAACGTAAGTGGGCCGAATGGCCTCATGCGCTTCCTGTGCATTGGCCGATTTACTTTTAAAGCGTCTTGTCTTGACGTAATTTTGTCCGTAATTCTTCTCAATCTCAAATGCAATAGCGGTCAGCGCCGTTTCACTCAAACTGGTTGAATCGGTACGCATATAGGTAATCAAGCCCGATTCGTAAAGTCTCTGGGCTACTCTCATCGTCCTATTTACCGAAAAACCGAGTTTTCTACTCGCTTCCTGTTGTAAAGTAGAAGTCGTAAAAGGCGCAGTCGGTTTTCGCTTAAGTGGTTTTACTTCAACAGCCTTGATGGGGAATTGAGCACTGAGGCACTTAGTCAAGAACGCCATTGCATCTGTTTCCGAATCGTATCGCTTAGAAGATTCCGCCTTGAGATCCACCCACTTGCCCTGCTCATTTCTCACCTTAAAGTTGGCCGAAACTCGAAAATACGGCGTCGGTTCAAAGGCCTGAATCGCACGCTCTCTTTCCACCACTAATTTTACAGCTACAGATTGTACCCGCCCGGCCGAGAGTTGACCTTTAATTTTTTTCCACAGAATTCCAGATAACTCATATCCTACCAAGCGATCCAAGACTCGGCGCGCTTGCTGGGCATTGACTAGGTTCAAGTCAACCTGTCGAGGCTTCAGAATCGCAGATTGAATAGCAGGTTTTGTAATTTCTCGAAAAACGATACGTTTGGTTTCATGCTCGTCTAGTCCGAGAATTTTGCAGAGATGCCAGGAAATGGCCTCTCCTTCTCGGTCTTCACCCGTAGCCAGCCAAACTTCGTCCACCTTCTTCACCCAACTTTTTAGGTCTTTTACCACCTTTCTTTTTTCAGGTGTGACAACGTATTTAGGTTTGAACCCATTTTCCACATCGACAGCGCTATCACCCTTTTCCAAATCGCGAACATGACCAAAACTAGACTTTACCGTGAAATCCTTTCCCAGGAATTTCTCGATGGTCTTTGCCTTGGCTGGCGATTCCACAATTAATAGGTTCTTTGGCATAGTTTAGGGAGTTTTTTTTCTTTCAACAATTTCACATTAGTTTACGATAGAGCCCTTTTAAAGATGCAAATGTAAAAATTTTACAATTGTTCTATGCTTTGCAGCTAAGTTTTAAGTGACAGGACTATATTTGCGTCAAAAAATAGCCATGTTGACCAAGATATCGCCAATTGATGGACGTTACGCCAATAAAACGCAGTCACTCAGTGACTTTTTCTCAGAATATGCCCTCATTAAATACCGTATTTGGGTAGAAATTCAGTATTTCGTCGCTTTGATCCAATTACCTTTACCCCAGTTAGAAAGTTTTCCCAAAGAAAAGCTGCCTGATCTGGAACGTATTGCTAATAAATTTGATGTAGCTGAAGCCGAAAAAGTCAAAGGCATCGAAAGAACAACCAACCATGACGTAAAGGCAGTAGAATACTACATCAAAGAGCAGTTAGATCAATTGGGTTTAAGTAACTATAAAGAGTTTATACATTTCGGACTCACCTCTCAAGATATCAATAATACGGCTTTTCCGCTGATGTTAAAGCATGCCGTATATGCTGTTTACCTGCCTGAGTTAGCCCTTATCATTGAAAAGCTAGAAGGATTAGCCGAAGAATGGGCTACCATTCCGATGCTAGCTAGAACTCATGGCCAGCCGGCCTCCCCCACTCGTTTAGGCAAAGAGCTTGCTGTTTTTGTAGAACGCTTAAAAGTACAACAAGTTCAAATAATGTCTATTTCCATCAAGGGAAAGTTTGGCGGTGCTACGGGAGGAATGAATGCACATTACGTTACTTATCCGGACATAGACTGGCACAACTTTGCTACACAATTCTTAAAAGAGTCCCTTGATATAGAGCGTGCATACCCTACCACTCAAATTGAACATTACGACAATCTTAGTGCTTTGTTTCATGCCATGCAGCGTATCCACACCATATTGATTGATTTATGTAGAGATATGTGGACCTATATTTCTATGGACTATTTCAAGCAAAAGGTGGTAAAAGGAGAAGTAGGATCTTCCGCTATGCCACATAAGGTAAATCCGATTGATTTTGAAAATGCAGAAGGTAATCTCGGAATGGCCAATGCTATTTTAAGCCATTTAGCCGATAAGCTACCGATTTCTCGACTTCAGCGTGATTTGACAGATAGTACGGTCTTGCGTAATATTGGAGTACCCTTCGGACATGGCCTGATTGCCTTTAAATCCGTACTGAAAGGTTTGGATAAATTGCTACTGAACAATGCCAAGTTGGAAGCCGACTTGGAAGCCAACTGGATGGTTGTTTCTGAAGCGATTCAAAACATCTTACGTCGAGAAGCATATCCACAGCCCTATGAGGCGCTAAAAGCTCTTACAAGAGGTAAGGCTATCGTTAGCCGGCAAGATATTCACCAATTTATTGACGCACTAGAAGTTTCACCGGCCATTAAAGCTGAATTGAAGCAGATTACTCCTCAAAACTATTTGGGTAAGTAAAACAAATGAAGAGCCCTCTTCTAACTGAAAAAGGCCCTTTCACAATGATAATGACTATTCTTAAGGCGTGAAGCTGCTTGGCAACAGAAAAGTGAACTATCCGGCATCCATGCGTACAATTCTAGGATGAAAAGTACCTAAGGTGTCCACCAAGCTTTCCTGTTGCCGCATTACCTCATGGATATCTTTATAAGCCATGGGGGCTTCATCCAACCCTCCCCCAATTAACTCTATTCCTTTACTAGATAGCAATTGCTGTAAAGCACGCTTCGTGGTAGCGGCTCTGGCTTTGGTGCGCGATAAGCGACGACCTGCTCCATGCGATGCGGAATTGAGCGATGAAGTGTTTCCTTTGCCTTTTACGATGAAACCCGGAGCTGTCATCGAACCAGGGATTACGCCCATTACGCCTTTGCCTGCTGGCGTGGCTCCCTTGCGATGAACAATGAGCTCCGTGCCATCCGCCAAAGATTCTTTCCAAGCAAAATTGTGATGATTTTCGACGACTTGGATCGGGGATTCACCGAGGGCTTTGGCCAAGCGGCGGTGGATTTGGTGATGGCAAGCTGATGCGTAATCGCCTGCCAGGTTCATCGCTAGCCAATATTCAAGCCCCTCATCGGTATCCATGCCCAACCAGGCCAAGTGTTTAGCCTCTCTCGGTAAAAAACATTTGTCCATGGCTATCTTGGTAAAATGCCTGGCTATATGGGCCCCGAGTCCTCGTGAACCCGAGTGGGAAAGTACACTTAAATAATTTCCAGCTGGAACCTGTAGGTCTTTGTCAAAATCCTCAATCTTGACAATTCCAAATTCAACGAAATGGTTTCCTGAACCTGAACTACCTAGTTGCTGATAAGCTTTCTGACGCAATCCCTTTATCACTGGCAACTCTCGAAATGCAGATCGGTCCAGGATTTCGTCTTCCAGGGGACGATCAAAAACACCTCTTCCAAAGCGTGTATTCTCCTGCAATAACTTCTTAAGTTGACTCCTGTTTTTGTCGATGTAACCGCCTGATATATCATAAATAGACAAACACATCCGGCATCCGATATCCATTCCTACGGCATAGGGTATGACCGCGTTTTCTACCGCTAATACCCCCCCGATTGGCAAACCATAGCCCTGATGAGCGTCAGGCATCAAGGCACCATGCACCGTAATAGGCAACCGCATTGCTGCTTCCATTTGCTTGATGGCTCCCTCATCTATATCCTTTGCCCCAAAAGTTTTGTACTCAATTGGTTTCTCCAATAGCAGCTTCTCCGCTTGGATTTCTCTTTTCTCGGCTCTCAAACTTTCCACGATTCTTCCCAAAACGGGATCGTCAGAAAATTCAATGGGCCGAGCTTTAACCGCTTGCAAAATTTCTAATACTTCTTGTTTAGAATGCTTGGGGTAATGCCTGTCTCTTATACACATCTGACGCTGCCGACGAAGAGGATAG
>CAJXUM010000694.1 GCA_913060855.1 uncultured Lewinella sp.
ACGAGATCAGCCTCGGTCTCGTGGGCTCGGAGATGTGTATAAGAGACAGATAGATTACTCCACTTTAAATACAGCATCTTCTACGCCAGTATTGACCGTTACCGATTGTACTTCAAAAGCAAGCGGAATTGGCATCTGGCCAGTAGAGACAATCTTAAAAGGCATTTTGATACCTCCTTCAACATCTCTGTAATCACTATAATCTGTCTGCAACAATGTACCATCTTGGTTACTTTGAGACCTTACCTTCAAGCCTGATTTTATATCAAAATATTCCGTCTGCTTATTTCCATTGGCAGATTCTACTTCGATAACGTATACATTATTACCATCGATAGTTTCACCTCCTTTTAGGCTCAGTTTCTTGCCCGAAGTCGCGTAAGCTAATTCTGGAAAAATCATAGCCTCTTCCTTGAAACTTTCCACCATAGCAGGATCAGCTTCTTGCGCTTGTCCCATCTGGCTTATCGATGCTTTTTCTCCGTCAAACTTAATCTCATTCACAACCATGCCACTTGCCGTCACTTTTACCAACATCTTTCCCTCTTTGACGACACGCTTCATTTCCATATTCATCCCCTGTACACTAGCCGACATGGTCACCGTCATATCTTTGACCGAGCTCAGTGAAGACTCTCCACCAATCGCTTTGATATAATCTTTCATGACATCCTCGGCAGTCGTTTCCTGCGGAAGTACTACTTTGACTTGTAGGATTTCGTTTCCTTGGCCATCATAATGCTTCAGCTTACCATCCGCACTAAAAGTCTTTAACTTATCCGCTATATCAAGATCACCTACCACTACAATATTTGCGTTGTCAGGTTTGATATATTTCTTGGCTGTAGCTAATATCTCTTTTTTGGTAATGGCGTCCAACTTCTTGAGGTAGGTAGAATAATAGTCGGCAGGTAACTTAAATCGCGCCGTATTCAAGGCAAATCGTGCAATCGTACTCGGCTGCTCCATCTGACGAGCAAAAGATCCCATAATCATGTTCTTAGCCGTTTGCAACTCCTCATCAGAAACTTCTTCAGAAGTGATCGTTTTCATTTCATACAGGAATTCAACCAAAGCACTATCCGTAACTTCCGTTCTCACATTCGCATTGGCACTAAATGATCCCACTTCAGAATCATTGGAGATGGAAGAATAGGCACCATAAGAATACCCTTTATCTTCTCTGATATTCTTAAACAAGCGACCAAAAAAGCCTCCGCCAAAGATTTGATTCAGGATATTAACCTTGATCGCATCTGGCGAACCTGGCTTAAAGTCTACTGGATAAGTAATGTTAACGACAGACTGTACTGCTCCAGGTTTTTTCACAAAATGTACCTGATTACCAGCTGGGACAGTAGGCATTTCCAATTCCTCCTTAGCTACAAATTGCTTTTCCCACTTTCCAAAGTATTTCTCAGCTAGTTTCTTAGCCTCTTTTGGGGTAATGTCCCCTACAAATACCAGGTAAGAAAGATTAGGTTTGAAGTATTTGTCGTAGTAAGCCTTACAGTCTTTGATTTCAACGCGGCTCACACTCGCCTCCGATGGAATCTCTCCATAAGGGTGCTCCTTTCCATAGGTAACTACGCTAGATACGTTAGAAGACATTTGTCCTGGATCGTCTTTACCTATTGTAATACTTGAAAGGGTTTGTTTTTTCAACTTATCAAATTCCGCCGCTGGAAAGGAAGGATTTAATAATATATCAGCCATAATATCAATTACCGTCTCTTTGTGCCGAGAAAGGCTACTGGCAAATGCACCATTAGCATTAGAACTCACACTAGCTCCGATAAAGTCTATCGACTGATCAATTTCTGCTTTGCTTCGCGTAGTCGTACCGGCTTGGAGCAATTGTCCAGCCAACTGGGTAGCGCCTGCCTTTTCGCCTTCTACAAGAGAGGGGATATTGACAAAAACCTGCATCGAAATTCGAGGCAATTTATGGTTTTCAACGACGATCACCTCCAAGCCATTAGGAAGTGTGAATTGTTCGGATTTCCCTAGTTCGATCTTAGATGCAGGGCCTGGCTTGGGCGCACTCGCTCGGAAATCATCCTGTGCTTGCATGGGAAATACTAGCAAGCCCAACAAGCATATACCTACTATATATTGAATATTTTTTTTCATTGTTTGATTTTTATTACCTAAACCTTACTCATTGACCATACAGTCTCTACTAAGGTTTTGTTGGCTGAGGTAAATAATGCAAAACGACACGATTGTTTTTGTGGAAATATTTCTTAGCCACTCTTCTGATATCCTCTTTCGTTACTTTCATGTAACGATCAATTTCTGTATTGATCAAATTGGCATCTCCAAAAAACATCTCATAGGTAGCCAAACTGCCGGCAATAGCTGCTACAGTCGTATTACTAGAGATAAAATTATTCTCGACTTGATTACGCAATTTTTGCAGTTCTTCATCCGAGATTAGTTCTTCTCTAATCTTCGCCACTTCAACATCCATAGCTGCTTCCAAATCCGCACTATTGACCCCCATATTGGCGATACCAAAATTGATAGACAAACCAGGGTCCTCTAGGTCTAGTGGAATATTAGCCACTTGGACAGCTTTCTGCTGCTCATCTACCAAAGTTTTGTAGAGTCTAGAACTCTGACCTTGCGATAAGAGCGTACTCAACATTTTAATCGCATAATAATCTTCGGTTCCCTGTGCAGGGATACGATAGGCTTGAATCACAGCAGGAAGCTGGATGTTATCGTACACCGTATCACGGCGCTCAGCGGTTAATGGTGGTTCTACGATGGAAGGCTGATAGGCAGGTTTTCCTTTGGGAATAGTACCAAAATACTTAGTAATCAGCTTTTTGGCTGAAGCAATATCAATATCTCCAGCAATAGATAGAATGGCATTATTAGGAACGTAAAACTCTTTGTAAAACTGAATATAATCAGCTTCAGTAGCATTATCTAAGTGATCCATAGAACCAATAATGGGCCAGCTATAGGGATGTACTTTGTAGGCGGCCTTGAAGGTTTCTTGAGCTAATGAACCGTAAGGTTGGTTATCAACTCGCTCTCTTCTTTCTTCTTTTACCACTTCTCTTTGTGTCTCTACTCCTTTCTGATCTACAACAGCGTGTAACATTCTCTCTGATTCCAACCATAATCCCAATTCGAATTGGTTGGAAGGCAAAATCTCAAAATAGTACGTTCTATCCCAAGAAGTATTCGCATTCAATGCTCCTCCAGCAGATTGGACATAATTGGAATACTCTCCTCTCCCGATATTTTCAGAGCCTTCAAATAAAAGATGCTCAAAAAAGTGGGCGAAGCCGGTACGTTCTGGATTTTCATTTTTTGATCCGACGTGATACATCACAGAAACGGCAACAATAGGGGTTGATTTGTCTTGATGAAGAAGGACTTTCAATCCGTTCTTCAATTCAAATCTTTCAAAATTGATTTGGCTACTTTGGGCAAAAAGACCCACGTATGATAGGCAGCCAACCAATAGCCATAAACATTTTTTCATAGTTTTCTGGTTATTTGATTAATTGGCTGCGAAGATGGCAATTTCTATAGAAAAAGGGGCGCTAATTACTGCGAAAATCACAATTAGGTAGACAAACGACCAAATGAAGGGGTATCGCCCAGGAACTTAAGGGCTAGGAAACGCCAAATAGTAGGAATCAGAAGAGAAATCAGGAGTATTAGAGCGTAGATGAGAAGGTCACTGACGGCTTTGTCAAGGACTATCAGGGTTTAGGCTGACCTGTAAATAATTACAGATCAACCTTTTAAACCATTTTATCTGCACAAGATGAGCTAGCAAACGCATCTGGTTTGGCCTTGAAAACAAAGCCCATTCCCAAGATATATCCCATGGCTTCCTTTAGGGCCAGGTTGGATTGAAACTCAGGGTCGGTATTAATATCAGCATGCACTTCAAGTTCAACATTGTAAGCATCTAGTAGGTCACAAAGCGCATAGGCAATTTCTACTGACTGTGCTACTTCTGAAATCATGCGCTCTTTAATTCCCATTTCTTTGACCAATCGACTATTGCTAATGAACATGAATCCTCCTTTTTTCTCTCGGAGAAATACGATCACGGTAGCAAACTCAATTACGCCTCCTTTTACCTGGGAATCGGACCCAATACACACTTTGAGCTTATGCCCTTGTTCTTGCTCTCGGACAATCGCTTTTTCCACGGCTTCGAGAATAGGCTGCTCAATGAATTCTCCACTGAGGCGCCTCCATTTGAATATGGTTTTCATGGTAATAGTGTTGTGATTTGGATAAAAATAGCAATTATTGCCACCAAACCTATGATCGTTAGTTTGAATTAATACAAAATTAATTTTCACCTAACAATCTGCTTAACAAACTATTACTTATGAAAAGTTCCCTTTAGCGTATATCTGGGTAGAGAATACGATAATTTTAAGAAAGGGCTACTTGCTGATAAGCATAAGATTTGACCAATTCCGCTACCGTCTTAATCCAACGAGGATCATCGTTTAAACTAGGCACTAAATCCACCTTTTCGCCTCCCATCTCTTCGAATTCCTCTTGGTATTCAGTTCCGATTCTGTCTCTTATACACATCTGACGCTGCCGACGAAGAGGATAGT
>CAJXUM010000695.1 GCA_913060855.1 uncultured Lewinella sp.
CGAGATCAGCCTCGGTCTCGTGGGCTCGGAGATGTGTATAAGAGACAGTTCCTTGGAACCTCAGTCACCTATTTCTGCTCCTATGCTGGCAGAGAAACTCACCTCCAAAGAGCAGGAAATTTTTGATCTCATTCTGGCCGGTAAATCCAATAAAGAAATAGCCAGTGCTCTCTTCATTGAAGTCAGTACGGTAAAGACTCATATCAATAAAATTTACGGTAAATTGAACGTGAAATCACGCAAAGAGGCGATCCAATTGAAGCAACTCCCTACAACATAAGCCGGTCTAGACGTCCTTCGAAACGGCTAGCGCAGCAATTGCTGTAGTTCCTTTTTGAATATGGGATTAAACAAGGCGCCACGATGGCTTTCCCCTTCGAGTGTAAAAAGGGTAGTTAGACGAGCATTAAGCTCTTTTATTTTTTGAGAAGAATCAAAGGGAATAACATTATCTTCCGTGCCATGAAACAAGGTAATTGGCCGTTTTATTTTAGGAATCCAATCACTACTTTTCAGTGGGTATTTAATTAGAAAATTGGGAACAATGGGGGCCCATCTGTTCTTCAGATTGATCATACTAAGATAGGGGGCTACTAGGATCACTTGTTGCGGATTGTTATGAGCAGCCAGGTGGGTAGCCATGCCTGTACCTAATGAATAACCTAATACGATAATCTGCTCCTCTTTATAATGTTGCTTTAAAAAATCATAGACCTTTTGGATATCCTGGTGCATATCGGATTCGGAAATAATCTCCCCGTCGCTTTTTCCATACCCTCTATAATCGGGCATAAATATATCATAGCCATTTCCTCTCATCGCACGCGTTTGACGTAAGCAGCGGCGATTAGAACCTCTGTTGCCATGTAGATAAAGAACGACACCTTTTGCATCGGGCTCTTTGATCCACACTGCATTGAGCTTTATCCCTTTGTCGACCGCTATATTCAACTCTTCCCCCAGCCTGAATTGATGGTTATCTGGCAATAGTTGTGGTCGAAAAATGATCTTGTCTTGGTAGAAATACAACCCAATGCACCCCAAGAGATAGATGACCCCAAGTATGATTCCTATTTTTCTAAGTCTTTTCATTCCTTAGTTAAAGTGTGTTCAGGTGAAGCGGTAGTTTGTTAATGATATTCAAATAAACGTGAAAATCACCTATGTTGTACATTTCTTTTCGCAAATTTGCGCCGTTAAGACAAGTAAAGAAAAATTTTCTATAAATAGCGGGATTTTTCTTGACCATAGTCGCACAGTACCCTTTGACAGAAAAATTATTTTAGGGTATCATTCATTGAAACAACAAGGCTTAAACAAAAACACAGCGCGACTATTAAAGCGTTGAGTTATTTTCTCCTCTTCTATTCATTTGGGATCACTTTTTATCGAATTCGCTTTTGTACATACAACAAAAGCGATGTCAAATTATTATTAAACGATATTGTACCTATGCCCTACCGATCACCCGTTCTATTAGTTATACTTTTACTTAGTATAAGTAGTTTGGCTGCCAATAATGGAAAGCAAGGAGAAGTACCGAGTCTTGGAATCAAGCATACACAAGAAAAGATCACGCTCGATGGTGTTTTAGATGAAGGAGCTTGGTTTAAAGGCACCCCCGCCAAGAATTTCTGGGAAAATTTCCCCACCGACTCAACCCAGTCTCCGGTACAGACCGAAATCTACATGACTTTTGACGATCAGAATCTATACATTGCTGCCAAATGCTATTCTATTGGTAAAGATTATGTGATCTCTTCTCTTCGAAGAGACTTCAGAGCAGGAGGGAGCGACAATATTACCTTTCTCATCGACCCTTTCAATGACCGAACCAATGCTTTTGTTTTCGGTATGAACCCCTATGGTGTACAGCGCGAAGCATTGATCTCTAACGGAGGGAATGAAAGGGAAGATTTTGATGAGTCGTGGGACAATAAGTGGAATGGCGTTTCTAAAATACACGATGGATATTGGGTGTCTGAGATAGCGATCCCTTTCAGCACCTTACGCTTTAAGGAAGGACTGCGAGAATGGAAATTCAATAGTTATCGATTTGATACACAAAGTAATACACGCTCTACCTGGCATCGAATTCCTCAAAATCAAATTATCATGAGCTTGGCTTACATGGGCAACATGATCTTTGAGGAAGCACCCAAGAAACCGGGTGCTAGCATCGCGATAATTCCCTATATCACAGGAGGCCTTAGCAAAGACTTTGAGGAAGAAACGCCATCCAAAAACCAATCCAATTTTGGTGGTGATGCAAAAATAAATATCACGCCCAGCTTGAACTTGGACTTGACGATCAATCCAGATTTCTCGCAAGTGGAGGTTGACCAGCAAGTCGTCAACCTCGACCGTTTTGAGATTTTCTTCCCGGAACGGCGGCAATTTTTCCTAGAAAATGCAGATTTATTTGGCCGATTTGGGGAAGAACGGGTTAATCCATTTTTCTCTCGTCGTATTGGTTCGGCCAGTGTAAAGTACATAGATGAAGAGGGGGAAGAAAGCAGCACGGCCATCCAAAGTCCTATTTTATATGGTGCCCGCTTAAGTGGTAAGGCCGATGAGAATTGGCGAGTAGGCTTATTGAATATGCAAACAGCTCAGGAGAAAGACTATGAGCTACCTTCCTATAATTTTACGGTGGCAGCACTGCAGCGCAAGGTCTCTAGTCGTTCTAATATCGGAATGATTTTCGTGAATAAACAAGCGCTCACTACTGACTTTAACCGAGATTATTACGATGAATATAATCGGATAATTGGTTTAGACTATAACCTAGCCTCTAGCGATAATTCTTGGATAGGCAAGGCCTACTATCATCAAGCGCTGACGGAGGATAAGGATGTGGGGACTAAATTGGCGACAGGTGCTCGACTACAATATCTCGAGCGCAACTTTAGTATCTCTTGGCGACAATCCTTTGTTGGAGAAGGTTTCGATGCACAAGTCGGCTTCATCCGGCGTAAGGATTATTTTAGAATCGCCCCCGAAGCACAGTGGTATTTTTACCCTAGCAAGGGCAAACTCAATCGACATGGCCCGGGTATTCAAGTAGAAACACTTTGGAATCCAGGTTTTGGTCGTTCTGATCATCAGTATGAAGCTTTTTGGGATTTTAGTTTTACCAATAATGCTCGTATGCGATGGACCCTTCAAAATGAGTACACCTATTTATTTGATGATTTTGATCCTTCTCGATCGGATGCAGAGCCTTTAAAAGGGGAAACCGGTTATAATTACACTAGTCTTCGTTTCTTTTATTCTTCTGATAGTCGAAAAAAATTAAGTGTATTCTTTAGAGGTAATGCGGGTGAGTTTTTCAATGGCTATAGCTATCAAGCGGGTGGTAGATTGACTTATCGTTATCAACCTTTCGGGCAAATTGCCATGGACTTTACTTATACCCACCTGGATTTGCCTACTATCGAAAAAGATATCTGGTTGATCGGACCAAGAATAGATATCACCTTCAGTAAAGAAATTTTTCTAACCACTTTCATCCAGTATAATAGTCAAGTCGACAACCTGAATATCAATACGCGATTTCAATGGCGATTTGCACCTGTTTCTGACTTCTTTTTGGTGTATACCGACAACTATATATCTGATAATTTCATTGTGAAAAACAGAGCGATAGTAGCTAAATTGACTTACTGGCTCAACCTTTAGATCTTAATTGGGCGAGGCGTTCCTTGAAGATGTATTTAGGGGTTACTTCGTATAGGGCTTCGTACAAGGCGAGCGCCTTGGCATAGGCCCTATTATCCTCTGGAGTGATCATCCATTTCTGGAAATAGCCATAGGCTAACAGGTCTTTTTCTTCCGTTGAATAGATGGCTTCATCGATCAATTGCTGCGCTTGTAAGGTTCGGCCTACCAGATGATCATACTTCGCAGTTAATACTTTGGCATCAAATAAGAGGGAAGAATTCCCTAGTTCATCGGCAATTTCCAATGCTTCGGCGGCTACCTGTTCTAGAGATTTCAAATCGCCAGTCGTAATATAAACCGAGCCGATCTCAACCAGGCTTGATCCTAAGACGAGTAGATTCTTTATGTTGCGAGAAATAACGATGGCACGTTCATAATAGTAAACAGAACGGTCATACTGTTTGGTGAAGAAGAACACGTCCCCTAGTGTATTCACCGCCTTGGCTATTCCTTTCTGATAGCCTAACTCTTCGCAGAGCATCAAATTCTTCTGTAAGTATTCAATGGCTTTGTGGAATTCGCCTTTGATATTATGTAATTGTCCAATCAGGCCGAGCGCAATCGCAGTTCCTTGTTTATCTCCCAACTCTTCAGCGATTTTCAGGTCTTCTTGAAAAAGCTCCATGGCTTTCTCATAATCTCCTTTGTGTTCATATACCGTGCCCATACTACCGATGGCAATCGCTGTCAAGTGCTTATTACCCAACTCCTGACTCAAGGCCAAGCCATTTTCGAAACAATCTAAGGCTTCCTCATGATCTCCTTTTTCCAAGTATACGATCCCCATATTCGTATATAACGAAGCCATTCCTTGCTTATCTGATAAGCTGTCTCTTATACACATCTGACGCTGCCGACGAAGAGGATAGTGTAGA
>CAJXUM010000696.1 GCA_913060855.1 uncultured Lewinella sp.
CTTCGTCGGCAGCGTCAGATGTGTATAAGAGACAGACTCAATATTTTAGCCGATTTGTGACCCACGAGGCATTCGGTATTTTTGGTGTTTACCTTTATCCTTTTGCCCTACAACAATTATTCAACATCCCAACAACTAGCATCAGTGACCAGATGGTTCAACTCGATGATATCATTCGAAAAGAAGGTGGAGAAATAGAAGAACAAATCTTACTGGCAAAGGATCATCAAGAACGCTATCGAATCTTGGCTCTTTTCCTTAGCCGGCAAGCTCGGAAATATGAAAATTCGGCAAGCATTCCTGCTATAAAAGCCATATCCTACCTTATTCAGCAGGGGGGTGTGTCTAGCGTCAAGCAATTGGCCGCGCAATCGTACTTATCCGTCCGACAATTTGAAAGAAAATTTAAACAGTTCGCAGGTTTCTCACCCAAGCGCTATACGCGAATTGTACGCTTTCAGCAAGCCATGAATCAATATGGCAATCACCAAAAAACGCTGACTCAAATTGCCTACGAATGTGGTTATTATGATCAGTCTCACTTCATCCACGATTTCAAAGCTTTTTCAGGCTACCATCCCAAAACTTTTTTTACCGGAAAAGCAGAAGGAATTGAATTTCGAGATACACCGAAATGAATGCAAGATGTCGCGTTTTTCCAATTTTAGCCCCAAATCCTCCAATACCTTTGTAGTTTGACGGAATTAAATGAATCAATTTTTCCTCCGTCTCTTTGTCGTATTGATTAACCATTAAAAACTTTGTTTATGAAAATTCCAGCTGGGCACCAATCACTTATGCCCTATCTATTTTTGAATGGGGTAGCTGATTTTATTCAATTTACGCAAACCGTATTTGGAGCGACAGAAAACATGCGACGGATGCGTGATGAACGCACTGTAATGCATGCAGAAATAAAAATTGGGGATGCTACTCTAATGATGGCAGATAGTACCTCAGAATGGTCTGCACAAGCTGCTAGTTTATTTATTTATGTCTCAGATGCAGATGCTACTTATCAAAAAGCACTGGAAACAGGCGCGGAATCTATTATGGAAATGTCGAACCAAGATTATGGTCGTACTGGCGGATTTAAAGATCCATCGGGGACAACTTGGTGGGTCACTAGTATCGGAGACTAGTAGGTGTTACAAAATAGCGGGTAATGTCGAGGATTAGTTACCGTTTGATGATCGCTACACTTATCTTAGCGCTCTGAAACGAATATCAAATATGAAGCCCGTACATTTAATCTTCTTTTGCCTACTCACTAATGCTCTTTTGGTCAGTGCACAGGAAACTGTAGATCATTACGAAACGATTATCCGAGCAGAAAATAGTTGGCGATACTTCGTCGGCCAAGTCTCCCCTCCCTCCAATTGGATGGCCAATGAATTTAACGATGCTGTATGGCCTATTGGCCCCGGCGGGTTCGGGTATGGCGACGATGATGATGGGACAACGATCAGTGAAACGATGTCGGTTTTTCTTCGAAAGGATTTCCAAGTCGTCGATCCAGCTGATTTTCCGGTAGTGATCTTGCATGCCGATTATGACGATGGTTTTGTAGCCTACCTGAATGGAGAAGAGATTGCTCGATCCAATTTGGGGCAATCGGGGACAAATGTAGCCTATAATCAAAGTGCCGATGGTTTCCATGAGGCAGTACTTTATCAGGGGGGTGTTCCGGATGCCTTTATGATTGACCCCGTTCGACTGAGGGTGGGGAATAATACCCTAGCTTTTCAGGTGAATAATGAAAATATAAACTCATCTGACCTTTCTGCCTCCTTTTTTCTTTCTGTGGGAACCAGCAAGGCTACATTTACCTACGGTGCCACCCCCGACTGGTTCACCACTCCGATTACCGATTCTCACCTCCCGATTTTGTCCTTTAATACCATGGGACAAACTATTGTCAATGAGTCTCGCATTAGGGCTCGACTTGGAATCATAGATAATGGCCCCAATACGATCAATAAACTAGATGACCCTTTCAACAACTATGATGGCTGGGCTTCTATCGAAATTCGAGGCGCCTCCTCTTTGATGTTTCCCAAAAGCAACCTCGGCTTTGAGACCCAAGAAGAAAATGGAGACAATCGCAATGTCCCCTTACTGGGTATGCCGAAGGAAAATGATTGGATATTACATGGGCCCTATTCGGATAAAAGCTTGATGCGAAATGTCCTGACTTTTGATTTCGCTCGGAAATTGGGACGATATGTCACCCGAACGCGTTACTGTGCCTTGTTTATCAATGAGGAATATCGGGGCGTATATGTGTTGATGGAAAAGATAAAACGGGATAAAAACCGAGTAGACATCGCCAATTTGAAGCCAGAAGATACCAGCGGAGACGAGCTGACTGGCGGATATATTTTCCAGATGGATAGAGACGATCCTTCCACCGGAATCGATGGTTGGAATTCTTCCTATCCCCCCCATTCCTTTTTTGCCTATAAAGATCCGGGCAAAGATGAACTGAATGCCATACAGCGAAATTATCTCCGGGCCTATGTTACCGAGTTTGAGAACCTCATGGCGGGCACCAACTACATTGACACTTATGACCAATATATCGACGTCGATTCCTATGTAGATTATTGGATCAGCACCGAAATTTCCAAACATATAGACGCTTATCGGCTCAGTTTCTATATGCAGAAGCACAAGGATAGCAATGGGGGGAAAATACATTTTGGCCCATTGTGGGATTTCAATCTGGCCTATGGGAATTTTGATTTTGGCTGCGACCCTGGGCCCGAGGGTTGGGCTTATGAGTTTGGTTCTAGCTGTGGTTCTCCATTAGCTTTTTGGGCGGAGAAACTGACGAGTATTCCAGCAGTAGCTGATGCCATCACCTGTCGTTGGCAGAGCCTAAGGCAAGGTGCTTATCGGACCGAAAACTTCCTAACTTATATCGATAGCGTACAAACGTACCTGGGACCTGAGGTAAATCGAAACTTTGAGCGGTGGAAAGTGTTAGGTAACTACGTTTGGCCCAATGCATTTGTGGGGGATTCCTATCAAGCAGAGATTGACTTTTTGAAGGATTGGATAGCACAAAGACTGAGTTGGATGGATGAAAACATGATTGGTAATTGTCCCGTTTCAACAACTAGTGAAATACAAGACTTGAGTATAAAAGTATTTCCTAACCCCTTTCATGAAACGCTATTTTTTCAATTTGATCGCGCGATACCAGGAGATAGTCAACTACGATTATTTAATGTGACAGGGCAATTATTATTTGAAAAATCCATCCCTAAAGGTAGTAGTAGTTTCACCTTGGCCGACCTAAATATGCCCGAAGGATTGTATATTTACCAATTGACAAGCGAAAGCCAAGCTATTTTATTTACAGGAAGAATCATTAAAAAAGAATAATGGCGAATACGACGACTTGGACTGGCTCCGATCATTATTTATGCGACCCCGAATTGGCGCAAGCCTTTCACATGTCTCGTGTATTGGGTATGCCCCTATTGATTGAAGGAGAACCAGGAACGGGAAAAACAGAATTACCGATACAGTTTTCAAAAAGTTTAGCCCTCGATCTCTTTGTTTATCCGGTGGGCTCAAAAAGCACAGTGGAGCAATTCGTAGCTAAATTTGACCACGTAAAGTATTTGAGGGATTCTCAAATTGAGGTGCTCAATGCGCAACGGGAAGAAAAAAAGCTGGATACCAAACTCAGTACGGGTGGCAGACACACTGACAACCTGGATGATTATGTCATGCTAGGACCAGGTGCCAAGGCCTATACCAACTCCAATTCTGTCTTGTTGATTGATGAAATTGATAAAGCACCACGAGAGTTTCCCAATGATCTATTATACGCCTTGAGTCATCGCCGCTTCGTCTTGCCCGAATCGGGAAGAACCATTGAAGTGAGTGAAGACGATATGCCTGCGATTGTGATTACTAGTAATCGCGAACAAGAGCTTCCGACGGCATTTAAAGGGCGCTGTATTTATCATTACATTTCGTTTCCAGAACCTGAATTGATGCGGCAGATCGTTGCTAAACACTTTAGCAAAATCGATGAAGAATTATTACAGCGTTGTATTCAGTTGTTTTATCAATTCCGCCAACTAGGTCTGGAAAGAGCGCCTTCTACCCGGGAATTGCTGAATTGGCTCAAATACTTGAATAATTTTGAAGTGGACGAAGCCATGGCTAAACTCGAAGCGCGAGAAGGACTAGGTGTCTTGATCAAAACCCAATCGGATATGATTCGGGTAAAACGGAATTCTTACTAATCTAAGCTCATCATTATGTTTGAAGGCCTTCCTCATCACTTTCGTGAACACAACTTGGCGGCTGATGTACGAACATTGCTCCACTTGAAACGGGCTATGCAAAAAGGGCTGGTCAATACCTTAGGGGATATCTATGTCGTATTAAAAGGATTGATCACCACTGATCCGGCTGACTTTGGCCCCTACACCTCTGCTTTTTATTCTTACTTCTTAGATGTTGAAATTAAGCCCGGTGAAAAGTTGGATAATGCCATTTTACGGTCTGAAGCCTTTAAACAGTGGAAGCTGTCTCTTATACACATCTGACGCTGCCACGAAGAGGATAGTG
>CAJXUM010000697.1 GCA_913060855.1 uncultured Lewinella sp.
GGCTTTTTTTGCGTTGTACTGCGTTAGATTTTCTTCAAGTAGCTTCGGCTATTTTCATCAAATCTGCCGGGTCTAATACAAAAATACCCTCCTCTAAAAGTGCCGATTATAGACATCTAGCTACCTACTAAACCACCAGCAATGAAAAAAGTCTTTTTCGGGATTTGTTTTGTCAGTGTTTTGTTCTACCTAAATAGAGGAGGAGGGGAGGAATCAATTGAAAATGAGACAAGCGATCGGCGAACAGATACTTCACTAATATGCAATGATCGAACGGAAGGCCTAGCACCATTCTTAGCTGAATATGCTACTGGAATAGAATCAGAACCCGATAAATGGATGTACAGCAATAAGGCTTCTGATTACAAGGACTGTTCTGGCATGTTTATTCGACTTTGTGAAGCGTTATCGGAAGTTACTTGTGACAAATATTTGTTTCCAGGTCGGACATTTCACAGTAGCCGGGCCCTCGCCGCTTGGTATTACCGGCAGGGAGAATTGCAAGTGATTACGAAACCGATGGAAAGTAGCGATCTGATCCAAGTGGGGCAAGTGATGTTTTACGGGCAGCCAGGCACTAAGACACCAAAGCGATTGACTATAGATATGTTGAGTGGCGGGAGCCAGCAAGGGCTGGTCGGCCACGTTGGAGTCGTGGTGGCGGTGGATAGAACAGAGGAGGGGGAATTAGAGGCCTATACCATCTATCATGGCAGAAGTAGTGGAAAGCCTGCGGCTCGTTCTATTATTCGAAAAGCACAAAATCCAGACTTTGGCAACTGGGGACAACCTTGGTTGGCTGTAGGTCCAATCTTGATTAATAATAATTAGAAATCACAATCCTTCGGTAGCGGTTCTTCTTGGGCTAGCCCAATGGCGAAATCCTTTTCTAGGGTTTCACTTGAAAAGCCTGCCTGTTTGCTTCCCTTCATCACCGTCGTACCGTATCCGCTATTGTTCATATGGGCTCGAACATAAACGATCTCATCTTCGGCTACCGCCACCGGACTTCCCGTGCGGGTAAAAGGCTGTTCAGTCACGTGGCTATGCGCCAGGATTCTTCGGTATTTTAGTTGTTCATCTAAAGTAATTACTTCCCACCAGTCTGCATATTGATCACAGCCCGTATCTGGGCTTTTAATCGTTACACTGAAAAGGTAACTGTTTGGACTACCACTTACTTCCACTTTTATTACCTCAGCGTTCCCTTCATTGTTTTCCGGAGGAGCGGGATTATCAGGAGTGTTGACTATAGCCTTCTTTGAGCATGACGTACTGATTGATAACAGTATGATCACGATGAATGAATAGCGCATAAATTTCATTTTTTTGATCGTGTAAAGTACGTAAAGTTACAGTTAATTAGGGTTAAAATAAAGTGTCCCCCTTTTGTCCCCCCTTTGTTTTTGGGCATTTGCGCGTAGTTGTACATCTTGGAGAATCAACTGGTTTTCCTATAAAATCGATGACAATGAAACACTGCCTTACCCTATCTCTCTTGTTTGTTTTTGGAACTGTCTTTGCACAGTTGCCAGATGACGAGTATTTTTTTGGCTTTAAAGCAGGAGCGACTTATTCCACGATTGATGAGATAAAAACCACGCTCATTCGACCGGTCCATCCGGAAGCTACTTACAATACCGCAATTGTCCCGCGCTATGGGGCAACAGCCGGTATGTTTTTCTATTATAAATTTCGTGGAGGCTCCTTCTTAGCCATTCAACCTGAAGTCGTCTTTGCCATGCAAGGAGGAGATTTCAAGTACGATGATGTAAATGGATTAGAATACATGATCCGTTTTCGCTACGAATACCTCAATATAACGCCGCAATTCAAAATCTACCCCTTGGCTGAATTTGGCGAAGGGGTTAGCGGATTCCACATTGGCATCGCCCCACAAATCGGCGTAAATCTAGCGAGTACTAATATCGTCTACAATTCGAATACCGAGGTCATCGGTCAAGATTTACAAATACAGCAAAATCTTCGAGAAGTGTTGAAAGGTAAAACGGATGTATCCATCGCTTTAAGTGTGGGGATGGAGATCGGGCGTCTATTCCTGGAAGCACGCTGGAATCTGGGCCTGCAAGATGTGATAGAGACCCAAGCCAATGGGTACTATTTTATCGAAAATAAGAACAGGTCCAATTCTTACCAATTTACGGTGGGCTATGCGATTCCATTTGATCAGTAAACTCTTTCAGGTCTTATTTCTGTATTTAAACAGTCATTCCATGATCCTACAACTCTTTCCCAATAAGGCAATTCATTGGCCATTCCTACTCTTTCTTCTATTTGGGTTGGTACCTACTTTTCTTGGTGCACAAACCATTCTTCCTGGTGGAGTGGAAGGTTTGAAAATTTGGTACAGCCCACAAATAGATAGTAAGGGAAATCATGTTTGGCAAGATAGGGTAGGGACCTCCGTGGAAGTCTTTCCCATTGCCGCTGAACCCGGGCTGCTCAATTACAATCCAGCCTTCAGCTTTGAAGAAGGACAAAAAGAAGTCGTTCTTCCGATTGCCTATGACGAACTGACCCAGGCTACTTTTATTAGTCTACATCAGGCCCAAGATACTTTTCTAGAACGGAGCATCTGGAGTTACGAATCGCCAGATGAACAGACCCTCTTATTATCAACAGATCGCTTGGCTGATCTGGCAAAAGGTAAATTCCTCAATTTTTTGAATGTGGCAAAAGGTGGCCCGCGGCTGAATACCTATTATCAACATCTACCTCCTGCATCGAAATCTGCACGTTTAGGCAAATTGAGACTCGGGCATATACCCTCCACGCTTGGCATTCCAGTTTCGCCTTTCTCAGGTCTATTTCCAGAATTCTTGCTTTATGATAGAGTACTGAGTAGGAAAGAGCAATTAAAAGTGAACACGTATTTAGCTATAAAATATGGCGTGACTTTGGAGGATAGTGATTACTTGGATGCGCAAGGAAATGTCATTTGGAATAGCGAGAAAAATAGTGAATACCATAATCGTATTGCTGGAATTGGCAGAGATGATCTTTCTGGGCTTTTACAAAAACAATCCGCTAGTCAGCACAAAGAAGCGCCCGTTTGGAAAATTGGGTTGGGCTCCTTAGCGGAGAATAATCGTCAAAATAAGACTGCTTTGTCCCCTGCTACCTTTCTGCTATGGGGGGATAATGGAGGTCGTTTGCGTTTCCCAGAAAGCGGAACAATTGAATCGCCGCATTTGGAACGAAAATGGTTGATGACGGCCATTGGGGAATACCAGGAGTTATCTACACAACTCAGCTTGGATGCCAAGCGCTTGGAATTTTTGATCCAACCGCAGAATAAGCTATGGTTGGTGGTAGATCGAAGCGGTAGTGGAGAATTTGGATTTGATAGCACCGATTACTATCCGTCCAATAAGAATGGTGCTACGGGAGATTTTATGTTTGACCAAATTACGTGGGATATAGATGGATCAGGAAGCGATATTTTTACCCTACAGGAAGGTACTGATATGTTGGCCCAAATCGATTTACAGCCTCCCAGTTGCTCGCTAGAAAAGGAAGGACATTTACAGCTGAAAATACATGGAGGTGAAGTGCCCTTTCACCTCGAATGGTATAATGTGGAAACTAAAAGAAAAATAGCATGGACTATCCAAGGAAGGGAGATTCAAAATATCAGCGAAATAGCTGCTGGAGAATATAGGTTGAGCATTAGAGATGCCAATCAAAATGAATATCAGCAAAAATTCTCTATTGATCATCAAGAAATGGCCACAACAGCGCTTTTATCAAGCTACCAAATGAAAACAAATGAACCCCTGTTGTTGGACGCGACTATCAGACAAGACGGAGCTGTGCAATACCGATGGTTGACTCCCTCAGGGGAAACGGTTTATGCTCCACAACTCCAAATCGAAGAGGCAGGTAATTATCAATTGCAAATGGAATTAGAAGGATGTGTAGCTAGAAAAAGTATAGAAGTACTTTCAGCAGCTACCAGCGTGTTTAAGGACCTCAATCTATATCCTAACCCATTGAGTCAAGGAGACCCTTTTGAGCTTCGCATTCAACTCCTGGAGCCTCTGCCTTTAAACCTCCAAATCGTAGATGAATTGGGGCGAATGACACACGAAGCGGACTTTCCTCCTTATGATTTTTTTCGGTACCAAAACAAGTTTGTGGCGCCAGGTACTTACCACATTCGTTTGCAGGCTGGCAAGGAAATAAGCAGTTTGAAGCTAGTCGTCCAGTAAGTATATCATCAATGACCCAAAACTAAGAGAAGACATGAACAGCAAATTAGTTCTCATTGCCTCCTTACTTTTCTCCACGCTCCTCCCTACTGCGATCAATATCCCCGAGGCGCCTGTCACCCAAGACTTTACTTCTACAGCTATAAAGGATTTCACCAAAGCTGATCCAGGCGATGGAATCGTATTGATCCCAGCCCCGCTCCCTAATAATACCGGAAGTGCCGCCACCGTTTTTCCTATAAAGTTACCGATGGGAAGACAGGGGCTTTACCCTGATCTCAATTTAGCCTATAACAGCGATGGAGGGCATAGCCTGTCTCTTATACACATCTGACGCTGCCGACGAAGAGGATAGTGTAGA
>CAJXUM010000698.1 GCA_913060855.1 uncultured Lewinella sp.
TCTACACTATCCTCTTCGTCGGCAGCGTCAGATGTGTATAAGAGACAGATCTGATGGTATAATTCTCCCAATTGCCGGGCAAATTCCTCCACCCGTGCTTCTGGATAGGTAAAAAGTTCTTCAAACTGATCCAAAATGAAGACAATCCGAAGTGGATGAATGGCCTCGTCAATCAACATTTTTTTTGCACTGAGCCAAAGACTGGGTTTGGGAAGGGGAATTACCTCTTCCCAGCTATGATTCTCTCCTAGACAGGCACTTATAAATCGCTCAATGGGATCTCTTATGAGTTCTGAATCTAAATCTTTGAGTCCTTGTTTCTCTCTTCTTATCCTCGCTAATTCTGGGTCATAGTTGGTAAACCTGATCGGGACAATGTGATAAGGTTTGTCCCAATTTCTGATTTTGCTCAAAGCTGGAAGAATTCCCGCATTGATAAGCGATGACTTTCCCATGCCTGAGGGACCATGTAAAATGGTCAGACTGTCAAGGTCTAATAGCCTGCACACAGCTTCTATTTCATCATCTCTTCCGAAAAAATGTTGCTGTTCCTCTGAGTCGAAGGGCCGAAGCCCTGGATAACGTGAGCGTAAGGTGGTCATTTCCATTCAGTGTTTAAGCAGGTATAGATTCCGAAACTCGATCAATAAACATCGACAATGTATTTCTCAGGCGCCTCCATTCTTTTTCTAGTTCCTGCTTGCTGAGGCTATTGTAATTTTCCGATTCTTTGATTTTATGAAAGCTTTGCTGATGTTCTCCCAATTCCTTCAACAGACCTCCCTCTTTTCCGTCCTTAATAATCATATCGTCCAATCTTTCCAGGACTTCTTCCAAGCGATATTGTTCCGTCATTAGGAGTAGATCTTCATACAGCGATCTGGTTACGGCAGGTGTGCCTTTTCTCAACAAATCTTCTTCTTCACACAGACCATGCAATCCCGAAACAAATTCATCAATTTTTTTATCCAGGAAGGTGACCTTAAAATTAGATTCAAAAAATCTTCTGTTTTGCTTGCCAAGGCCGGATGGGGTGGATGGATGTGCGTAGGAGATTTCCTTCTCATGCACCTTCAATACGCGCAATAGCAATTTCATATACCAATCATCAAAAGAAAAACCCAAGAAAACCAAGTGGCTGGCCTGTTGAACCTTGTCCTGAATCAATTTGGGGAGTTGACGGACCCCCAGAATGCCAAAAATAAACTGATACAGGCGATCCAGTGAGATGACCATAGAGTCCTTGTGTCCCACACTGCCAAATAAGTTATAGATTAATGGATACTCTTTTGTAAAAGTTGATAGCGGTGGTGATTCCTGTTGATAACTGTAATAGGCATATTGATGATCAATCCTATTCTCTTCAAACACTTCATGTACCAGATCAAAGGGATAAGTGGACAAAACTAAATCAAAAGGAATCTCACTGATTTTTTTAAATCGATTCAGTTGTTTCTGTGCTAGGTCTTTTAATCTAATCCGGGTTAGATTCATAAACATCCGCTGTCCCCCAGCTCGATCGACTAATGTCTGTGCAGAAGTATAAAAATCAGAGGGGTTGTCTGCAGGCTGTTTCCCCATCCATTTATGTTGCTCACGCATGAGTAACTCCGGAAGAAAGATTTCCGTTTCAGGGTCTTCTGCTGAAGTCGTGGGCCTTGAAAACGCGTAATTTCCCAAAATCAGTACACATTTCTTTTCCTCCAATGCATCCAGAATTTCCATCATCTGATACTTTTCCCATTCCCGTTGATCTTCTGGATTAGGCGGGGGAGCAGCTGGTGCTTCTAATTTTCCTTGCATTTGCTCCGGCGCGGGAACGACAAACCCCGGGTTGGAAATGGCAAATACTTCCATCGGCTCAGTGATATTCTTAAAATGGAAAGAGCCCACAGAAGTGAGTGAGAATTCAGCTTTATTTTGTACTTGATTACTGATTATCTTGGATAGAAGAATAGCTCCGGGCACTCCCAAAGACTCGATACGGGAAGCGATATTAACACCATCTCCAAAGGCATTGTTGTTTTTGTATAAGACATCCCCCAGGTGCATTCCGATACGCACGGGCACCTTATGTTCAATAAATTGTCGCTGTAGTGAAGTAGCGGCACGGAGACTGAGGAAAGCACTATCAAAGGATAGCAAACAACCGTCTCCGTAATACTGAACGATTTGCCCCTCATGTAGCAGCATCTCCTCCTCCAGGATCATTTTAAATCGGTCCAAAACAGAAAGCGCTTTTACTTCATCGGCCTGCATCATTGCGGAATACCCTGCAATGTCAGCAAATACGATAATAGCTAATTTTCTGGATTCAAGCATTTTACAGTCTGTTTTATTGATCCAATTTACAAAAATATCTGAATTTCTATCTGTTTACCTCCCCCAAACTCCAAGGCAGCATTACTTTATGCGCTTAGAAGTGAAGTTTGCCTGATTTCTTGCGTATACGGGACGTTTTACGGGATACCGCAGCCGTATCATGTGAAAGCGGAACCTGCCTGGCTGAGGCAGAAGAGAAGGGTGGAAAGTGGCAAGCAATGGCTTGCTTGCCACTTTCGATTTCCGGTTTCCCATTTTCCCCGGCTCAATAAGTTGGAAAAACACAATCCAGCATACGGAAACACTTTACGTGAGAAATCACTGGGGTCCTGACGGCTATTCTCTAAGTAGTAGGGAAGAATCTCCATAGCTCAAAAAACGGAAATCGTTTTGCAGCGCATAGTCATATACCCGTGTCCAATCATCCCCAATCCAGGCAGATACGAGGGCTAGCAAAGTGCTTTGGGGTTGATGAAAATTGGTAATTAATCCATCAATGGCTTTCCATTCGTACCCTGGCATGATGTACAGAGCGGAGTGAAAATCAACTTCCTCTTTACCCGTCTGATCCATTGCATCTATTAAAAAGTCGCAAGCTTGCTTCCAGCTCCATTGACCAGGCAATTGATAAGCATCTTCTTGCGAAATAGGTAGCTCATTTAGGCTATTAGCCGCATGCATTTTCACGGCCAACCAATACAAACTCTCTAGTGAACGTAGACTGGTGGTACCCACACAAATGATCTTACGCTGCTTTTGTGCAAATTGCGCAATGGTTGATTTTTTAATCACAATCCGTTCATGATGCATTTCATGATCGACCAGCTTGCCCGTTTTTACGGGGCGAAATGTTCCAGCTCCTACAAAAAGCGTCAGGTAGGCCAATTCATGCCCTTGCTGCTGCAAATGGCTCAATTGACTTTGTACGAAATGTAAACCGGCAGTAGGGGCCGCTACTGCACCTTCATGCTTGGCATACACCGTTTGGTAATTCTTTTTGTCTTCCTCTTCTGTTTGCCGATTTAGATAAGGAGGAAGGGGCACCTCGCCCGCCTCTTCTAAAATAGCTGAAAATTCAATTCCCCCGCTCCAATCAAAACGCAACAATACGTCTTGCTGGCGTTTTTCAATCAAACGCACCTGCAGCAAGGCACCTGCAATTTGAAGCTCCAACACATCATCCGCCTTGAACCGCTTGAGGTTCCCGACCATACACAACCAAACACAGCTTTCTGTCGCAGTCAGCGCTTCTTCTACACTGCTTTGATAAGGTTCCAGACAAAACACTTCTAAACGAGCACCAGTCTTTTTAGTGAAATGTAGACGGGCAGCCAGCACTTTGGTGTCATTAAACACCAAAATGGAGTCGGCTGGCAAATGGCTTTGCAAGTTTGAAAATACATCGGTACCAATTTCCCTGTTTTTATAAGTTAGGAGTTTGGACTGATTGCGATTAGCCAAGGGGTATTTAGCAATGCGTTCATCTGGTAGCTGGTAAGAAAAGTCGTTCGTTTGTAAATGCTTTCGGCTCATGGGCGCAAATATAATATGACCACCTGTAAGAATGCAAGTGTGAGGTAGTTTTCATTCGCTTTGCAATAATCCTTTATTGTAATGTGCTAAGCCTGCTAGTAAGTCAATAGCTTTTCGATCGCCTCTCGACTCGCAATGGTGTTGCCGAAACATACGCTTAAACAACTAGACTAAAAAGCAGCCAGTTCCACGATGTGCAAAGACGGATTAGCGCTATTGTGCAATACATTTAATCGAATGTATTGTCCGCTCGTCTCTGGTATTTGGTGCACATAGCCGTCTGGTGTGGCGATGCTGGTATTGGTACTAAAATCGACTACTGTCGTCCAGTTTTTGCCATCGGGCGATAGGTCGATGGTATACTGGTAATACCGATAGTTATCCCAAAATGTATATACTTTGAGTTCCTTAATATTCGTAGGTTTTTCCAAGTCGACTTTTATCCAATTATCCCCATTTTTTTTCTCCCACCAATGATCCCATCTTTCAATCAACCCATCGGTTACCAATCGGGCCAGACCGGGTTCAAATTCCTCGTTGGAGGCCACGGTGGGTTTGGCGGTCGTGAGGCTCGGTTCTTGTTTGACATATGTGAAGCTTTCTCTGAGCGGCTCTCCAATGGGATTCTCCGCTTCTCCATATAGTTGAGCGACTAAACGGATAGACGCTGTGCTTTGAATCGGTTTTGCATCTGTCTCTTATACACATCTCCGAGCCCACGAGACCGAGGCTGA
>CAJXUM010000699.1 GCA_913060855.1 uncultured Lewinella sp.
GGTCTCGTGGGCTCGGAGATGTGTATAAGAGACAGCTTATCTACTGTATAAGGATATGTAAATATATGAGGTGAGAATCCTTATTTGGTTAGAGTATGAGTTTCCAGTAATTTCTAATGTAGCGTATTTACGTCTGGAAATGCAACAGAAATGAGCAAAACGATATTAAAAAAGCGGAAACCGGAAGGGGATTTGGAAAACTAGCCTGGCCCCGCCGAAATTTCGAATTCGACATTCCGCCTTCACATGAGAAACTGCTGTTGAATTTCCCATGAGGGACTTTGCCTTAAACTATAATGATAAGCCTACTCACACTTCGGCTCTCCTTCCATCTTCAATAGCTTCAGGACAATCAAATGCGGTGTAGGGCGATTCTCCATATTGGGTAGGGTGGTATAGTAGCCAATCAGTTGTGTTAGGGCAGCTTGGCTATCATAATTTTGTTTGATATAGGCTTTTTCCAGTTCACGTGATTCCACATCATAGCGTTTTTGGTCGCTGCAAGCCACAAAACTAGCCGCATCCGCGAAATAGATAAACTCGCCTTGAATAGGCTGGGCCTCTTGTAAATGCCCCGTGTTCAGTTCTTCTTGTAAAGAAATAAGGTCTTTAGCAGTGGCGGCCTCGAAAGTGCTTAATGAGCCAGCAACGGGCTCAGACTGGGCCTCGTCAAAACTAGGATAAGTACCTGCACGGATGGTGTCTTTGAAGAGATTGACTTGCTGTAATACACCGGATTCATAATAAGACTGTTGCAAACTTAGGCAGACTTCATCCAGGGAAGGGCAGGCCGCTCGTATCCTTTTATCCTCAACATAAATTAGCTGGTTGTTTTTTGAATCGAAGTAATAGGTGCGCTCGCGCGAGCCATTTATATTGCGGTAAAATTTATAGTACTTTCGAACACCTTCCTGATTCTCACTCCATTGGTACTCCTTGATGCCTTCTGCGAAATTGGGGAAAGCACCTTTCATTTGGAGAGACGTATCTTGCTCAAATTGTCGAATTACGGTTTCGACCTTGGCGGGATTAAAGGGGGAGAGGTTAGCTGTGGCTTCTTCTTTGGCCGTTGGAGTGGTACAAGCGACCAACATAAATAAAGCACTTAGTACAAATAAGGTATAGCATTTCATCTTGCTCATGGGGTTGTTTGGGTCAAAGAAAAGGGGCGTTTAGTGGGGATAAGCCAGGACTTATTCATCCGTAAAAGAAGCTTTTACATGGCTACCATCACAGTAGGGCTTATTGCCAGAAGCGCCGCAGCGACAAAGGGCTGTAACCTTGTGTTTTTCCTCTTCATTGCCATCTTTATGTTTGATGGTAAAGTTGCCATAAATCAGCAGCGGGCCATTGGGACTAACTTCTACCTTAGTATCACCAACTACTTCTACCGGTTTGTTTTTGTCATCATTGTAATAGTAGCTTAAGGCACCACTAGGACATTTATCTATTTGCTGGGCTATTTGTTCCGTGGTGGCACCTTCGGCATTAATCCAAGGACGAGCCTTAGGGTTGAAAACATCCCCCAAACCTGTACAAATGGTAGAGTGGGCACATATACTAGGTTTCCAAACGATAGTGATTTCTCCATTGGTGTATTCCTTCGTGATATCTTTCATATTGTTGTTTTATAGCAGGGTGGCAGTAGTAATAAGGGCTAGCGCCTAGACTTCAGAAGTTTCCTAAGTCCTGTCTCAAGAAAACTTCTGAAGTCTTAGTACTTATTTTACAGAGTACTAAGCCTCACTCAGATAAAAATAAGAAAAATAGCGACTTGTTCATAATAAACGGGGTAGGTCAATGGTAGTTCTCTGCTAACTGACCTATTCAAGTTCTCTGCTATATTTCTCTACTGAACAACCAATAACTGCCTTCCTACAACACCCTCCTGTCGTACTTCTACTAGATAAGTGCCGGGAACTAAACCAGTCAAACCAATATCGGTATGGCTCCCTTGTAGAACTTGTTCTCGAATCACTTGCCCTTTCATAGTCAATATACGCAGCACACCCACATCCCCACTCTTTAGTACAATTTGTGCCTGTTGGCGGGCAGGATTAGGAGACAAGAGAAAGCGCCTGGCTTGAGCTGCCTCTTCTGTAGCCGTACTGGTTTCGGGCATGACCAAAATAGCCCAGTCTTCATTGTTATCGCCAGGGGCTTCGCCTAAATTGATGTTCCCTGGCCCCATCACCATACTGATCTCCCCATCTTGAAATTCGCCCATACGAGGATTGTACCAGCGAACAGCATAAGGCTTGTTGTCTGTCAACTGTAGATTAGTGCTGCCGCCATTTTTAAGGTAAATCGCATAATACTGCCCCGGAAGGGCAAAACACCAACCATTACTGACTAAATCATCATTGGCTTGCATCTCATTAACAGGTAGACTTCGAAAGAAATTTAAGGCATATCGCATATAATCCCAACTTCGATCGCGGCTGCGGAAGTCCTCAAGGCTTAAATCGGATTCGGGGAAACTATAGCCAAAATAGTACTCTAAGCCAGCACCTCCGGCCATCAGATTACCCCAGAGTACCTCTTTCCTAATGTCATGCAAATCGGGATTACTACCATTGTAATTAGGGTAGCCCGGATCAGGTGGGACACCGGTTCCCGCATTACCTTGTTCATCATTGGCTACTACCCAGGGTTTTCCACTATCAGTAGACCGCTTTACCCAATCACCAGTTTGCTCATGTACTTTATCCCAACTAGATTGCACGGAAAGCCCAGTGTAAGAAGATTGGTTACCTAAAAGATCAGTATAAAAAGAAGGATTGCCATTGATGAAAGTATGGATTACGCGGTGATGCTGATACGGATCATGCATCTTAAACCATTCGGCCATATCAAGCTGCTGGTCATCTGCTAGACCGTTTTCCTCTCCCATATTCCAGTTCAGGGCGAGGTGATGGCCAAAACGGGCTACTAATTCCCGGTAGTAAAGGGAACGTAATCGCCCTACATCCCCATCATCCAATAGGTTTTCGTTTTCTGTTTCTTGGGTTTTAAAATGGAGGTACATACCCAGTTGGTCTGCATGCTCAAAAACGATTTCCCATTGGTCTAGCTTGGAACAATCCATATGCCTAAAATCACTATCGCTGACATAGGGATATACGTTTTTATCATCCCCATTAATATTCATCGTGAGGAAAGAGAAAACATTGACGCCTTTTGACGCCAAATAGTTAATGGCACCTATGATTTCCGTGCCTTTCTCATTTTGCCAGCTAGGGTCTCCATCGTTCCAATCGCCTTTGTGGGGCATCCAAGATTTTCTTCGACCTCCATTATTAGGCGTATCGTCAAAATCTTCGTAGGCCAAGAAATTTTCAGGCGCATCGGCACCTCCTTTTAAGAAATATTGACCTGTTTCAGCAAATTGTAAATAACGTTCGTTAACATATTGTAGTCGGCCTTTCGCCCGGTTATCTGGTAAGGATTTATCAGTAGGGGCGATAGTCAACATGCCATTGACACCATCTAAAGGAGCAATGGGGATACCAGCGTTGAGATCGTCATTTACCGCGATATCGTTGCCTAGTCGGAAGGAAACTTCATATTTCCACTCTCCTATTTCATCTGCTGCAAAATGTACACGCCATACATTTCCCGTGTCGGCACTGGTTTCAGCCGCATTGCCATCAGCAGCAAAATATCCAGGTATAAGGTAGCTTTTATTGTCTTTGAAAAACCGGACGTTCAATCGATAATCTAGAAACGGATTCGGATTGACACTTTTCTCATAAAAAGCTGGGCCATCAAATGAGAGGGTCACTTTGTGCCACTTTTTTAGCTCTCCGCTGAGCACTACTTCACCTGTCCCTGGGTTATCTGGCTCTTCTATATCAATCTCTTCCTCAGATACAGTGAAAACGATCGTTAAGGCATCCAATTCATCGCCACCACCCGAGGCACCTGAAAATGCCGTCGCTGTAATTGAATGAGACCCAATCGTGGGCGTCCAGGCTTCGTAGTCTCCATTCGTATCACCTTCCAGGCTATAGGGTGGCGTATTTTCAGTTCTGTAATTGGCATCACTATCCAAGCTAAATTGGATGCTACCAATAGTGCCATTTACTTCTGCTCGAACATTGAGGGCACGTCCTACTTCATTGAGATTGATATTGAAGCCCGATGTCAATTCGCCAATATCCTGGTCGCTCAATGCGTCCACCAATACTAGTTTGCTGACGGTTTGGGCCTGAATCGATAACCAAGAGGCGCATAAAAAAAGCGAAACAAAAAGAAGGGATTTGAATTCCATGTTGCTCGTGTATTTGGGATAAATGAATAATAGGCGCTAACTACAGCAGTGACTAAACTAGCTCAATAGATAGGCTATTGGCTATTCCGTTGCCATGCAAAAGATGTTACATAATACAGCCCTATGAACGAGGAGATTTAGTTTAGGAATGAGGTTTAAATAAAGTATACAAGATTGAGATAGAAATTTTCGCTGCTGGCTAGGCAAAAAAGACGATTATAGCCTAGTTAAATGAGTATTTTTTTAACGCCGCCAGCGGGGAAAAGAATATTTCAAGATGTATACTTTATTTGGAACTCAT
>CAJXUM010000700.1 GCA_913060855.1 uncultured Lewinella sp.
ACTATCCTCTTCGTCGGCAGCGTCAGATGTGTATAAGAGACAGGAAAGAGATTTGCAGTTTTTAACTATTTTTTTTGACCCAAATAGGCTAACTTTATGAATTGGAATTATTGTCAGACGATCAATTTCCAGTCTTATCACCTCCTGAGGTATGCATGGCCGGAAATCGAACAAAACCAAAAAACACCAGTTATGCCGAAAACGACCAAAGCCGCCAGTGTGCGGAAAGTCAAGCCGAAACCGGTCCAAGAAGTAACCGAGAATGATATATTGTTTTCCAATACACCCATTATTCGAAAGCATCGCGTACTACCCAATCGCACCAACGAAAAGAAGATACTTAAATGGTTGATTAAGCCCGACAAAGCCTAGATGATTTATCCCCTACAGTATTAGTATCGTTTCTACTTATTCATCCCTTTCTCTACTATTTTTCGCATAGATACCTTCATACAGTTTCAATTTTTGTTTGGCTACAATACTTGTCAAGCTAGTATACAATGCTATACGGTATTTAAAATATTGGCGCCTAGCTGCTATACTGGTAATGAACAAGCCTCCTTTTGGGTCAAAAACAAAGGGGCCATATTGTCGTTCGAAGCGTTGATCGATAGGATCAAAAAGTGCTGAGGGCTGTCCATTGGCCGGTAAACGATATAGAATGGTATGCTCAGATTTAAAGGTTTGGCGAATCAAGCGCAAATAAGCTAGACTGATCGCTTGTAAGTGAAAATTAGCTGATAGTTCATGATTTACGGGTGGGATATAAGGCTTCCCTTGCTTCAATTGAGCAAGGATAAGGTCTGTGATTTTTTCCAGTTCATCTTGCCAATCCGCCGCCATTTGTTGCCTTAAGAGATCATCGCCATCAGGCCCCAATGGATTCCCTCCATTAGCTCGAATCAACCGATAAGCCGCGATAAGGTCGGCCTCTGTTTCCAACCCTTTTTCCAAAGCACCGCAATAGAGTTTGGGGATAATCTCAAAGGTCACCAATGCTTTGGCTTGATCAAACCAATTTTTCAAAATTTGTACCGGGCTCTTCGCCAGTAGTCCGTCTACTCTTCGGCGAATATGTATAAACCAGCGGAACCACAAATTCTGTAGTTCAGGGAAGGGCGCGATGATTTTAGATTTGAAGTAGTCGGCATCATGATCGACAAATTCGATCAATACCATCATTCGTAGCAAATAGCTCACGAAGATATTTTCTTCTATTTCACCATTTTGATGGTAAGCACTTGGTTGCTGTAAAAACTGGTGCCAGTACCAAAACAAAAACAGCTCACTGTCTTTATTAAAAGTGACGTAGTAATTGATCAAAGCCCCGAGTATGGCATCTATTTCCCCAACAGTAGCTAAAAAAGGAATTTCATCCGCCTGTCCCAACAATCGGTCCGTCTGTTGGTGAAATTCTTTGAATCGCCCGGATAAACCTTCGGTGCGCAAAAGGAAATCACCGGTGATGACATGCGTTGCCATCGACAAAAATAGAGAGGGCTGAGTGAGATGATTGAGTCCAACCTCCAATATGTTACTACTACCCGAGAAATGAATTTCCGAAGCACTCGTGATCACCAAAGTGGGGCCTCGTTGGACTGGCAACTGAATCGCCGCCGCCTGAATCTTAGCCACGCCATCAAAAAGACTAACTAGTTGTTGCACTCCTACATTAAAATCTAGGTGGAGGGTTTGCAGGTTATGCGCCTGATAACTAAGATTAAAGCGATTATTATAAGCTCTCTCAAAATAATAAGTCCACTCTTTTAGTTGTTCGGTAATATGCTCTACTGATAGCTGCTGTTGGGAAGAGAAATGCTTAAGCCCAGCCAGTACGTCCACTAGAAAGGGGCGCAATTCTATAAAATAGTTGAAGAGAATGGGGTCTTGGATTTGGTGATTGAAATTCACAAACATGGTAATCACCTTCTCACGGACCGCTTTGGCAATTCTACATTGAATCAAGTTAGATCGAATCGCCTTTATCTCCGTGAAAGTAAAGGCAAATTGACTAAGGCGATGTGTGTAGAAAAAGTGCTCGTCGAGCGCACTTCCTTTTATCTGTTGGAGATCCAATTTCAAATCAGGCGCTGCATGAATTTTGCGAATATGCTGACTCAATTGATTGATCCGCTCTTGCTTCAATAAGTCGCGATAGACCATTCCAATATCTCCATCCTTAGAGGGATAGATAAAATCGCCGGCACCGATACTGATCTTTGCCTCGGCCCCGCCTTCTTCTAGTTTATCGAGGAATGTCTTGAGGTGGCCGGGTTTGACATCGAAGCGAATATTGAGTTGAAATTGGTCATCCTTGATCGGTATAAACTGGCTGGGATAGGTAGCGTTTTCTTCACTTAGGTAATCAAAAAGATCTAAATCAAAACCAAAGGTCGAATGCGTATGTACAAATAGATGCGCTTCGTTTACTAGCTGCTCATCCCCTGGCTGCCATTTTGTAATCAAGCCGTGAAGCAAGCAGTTTTCTCTGAGTTGCTGCATTCTAGCTATATCCTCCTTACCCGAAGTGGCTAGATCCTTAAATTGCAGTTCCCGAATAGCTAAGATCAAATTGGTCATCAGATCATAACTGTCTGCAAAAATCAGGAGTGTAAATTCGTTCCAGGCTGTCGTCCGGAGCAGAATAAAATCGAAATCGGTACCCGCTTGCGTTTCGGTAGCCAACAGATACTCCACCTTCTTCGCCGTGAGATAAACCGCCATATTTCGGTCTCCCACCAATAGCGCATTGTTAATCTTCAGCGCACAAATACCGATAAAAGGGAAACGTGAGCTGGCTGTTTGCGGACGCAGGAAAGTATCCTCGGCCCGATCGATGAGGGAAGAACTAATATAGGGTACGTCCTCGGTATTTCCAATTGCAGAAATACCCGTCATGGTATGAAAAGTAAAGGCTTCGAAAAGGTCGCTATCCGTACTACTCTCTTCTACCAATTCCTCCGGTAAATAACTATAAGGATGAAAAGTCTTATTGCCCAATTTAAAATCATCTACCAAAGCCAGGATGGCCAACTCATAGGTACCAAATAAGTAGTAGGCCTGTGTTTGATAGAAGTATCGATCAAAGGCCTCCAAGTAACTAGGGTCGTCATTGTTTTTACTAAAAGCATACTCCAATACGGTCTGTCGATATCGACTGAAAATACCTTCCCGAATTTTAGTTTCATAAAACTCCTTCCCTTTGGTAAAGGGCAAGGGCATAGACGATAAACCTATAAATACGCCACAATCATCAATCGCTAACTTTCCTTCCTGCATCTTTGTTTTGGGTTCCAGTACTTTTCGAATAAACGCAAAATGTCGTTTCTAGAAGCTGTTTTGAAATAACTGAAAACAGTTTTTCAGGTATAAATATAAAATTATTTTCATATGCCGTTTTCCTTGGCGTCTACCAAGGGCATCGAAATGCTTGCTTTTAGCACTATACTTATCTAGTAACGATAATTAAGAGAGAAGCTTATTTTTTTAGTAAATTCGCCATCTTATTTTTTGAAAAACCATCAACTTTTATTCAATATGTTGTACACGACTCTCGGGAATACCGATCTCAAAGTAAGTAAAATCTGCCTAGGCACCATGACTTTTGGTGAGCAAAACACCGAGGCAGAAGGGCACGAACAACTAGACTACGCATTGGAACAAGGCATCAATTTTATTGACACCGCCGAACTATACGCCGTACCTAGCAACGAAAATAATCAGGGAAATACAGAACGGATTATCGGTACCTGGATTAATGCCCGCAAAAACCGGGATCAATATGTACTAGCGACCAAGATTACGGGGCCGTCTCCCAATCTAAGCTATATTCGCAATCCATTAAAATTCAACCGAGAGCAAATCAATATCGCCATCGACCAAAGTCTGCAGCGCTTACAAACCGACTATGTCGATTTATACCAGCTCCACTGGCCAGAGCGTCGAACCAACTTCTTCGGCAAACGTGGCTTTAAACACAGTGCAAGTGATCCCTGGGAAGATAACTTCTTGGCGATTCTGGAGGTGATGCAGGAATTGGTAAAGCAGGGAAAAATCAGACACTTCGGTATTTCCAATGAAACGCCCTGGGGTATGATGAACTACCTTCGCCTGGCTGAAAAACACGACTTACCCCGTTGTATGAGTATCCAAAACCCATACAGCTTGCTCAATCGTCTGTTTGAAGTAGGTTTGGCAGAAATGGCTATCCGCGAAGAGGTGGGATTACTCGCCTATTCACCTATGGCTTTTGGTCGTCTATCAGGTAAGTATAATAAAGGAACAGACACGCCCGATTCTCGCTTGAATAAGTATGCTGTGATGTCTCGCTATAATAAAGAGACTTCTTTGAATGCAACAGCGGCTTACTTGAAGATTGCAGAAGATAACGGAATGAGCTTAGCGCAAATGTCCTTGGCTTTTGTCACTCAGCAAGCTTTTGTTACCAGTAATATTATTGGTGCCTCGAGCTTAGATCAGCTAAAAGAAAATATCGCCAGCATTGATATTACTTTGTCTAAGGATATCCTTAAGGCTGTCTCTTATACACATCTCCGAGC
>CAJXUM010000701.1 GCA_913060855.1 uncultured Lewinella sp.
ATCTACACTATCCTCTTCGTCGGCAGCGTCAGATGTGTATAAGAGACAGGTAGCACTCTTGCGAATAATGTGACACAGATAATCGATTAATCGGCTTGCTGGTCTTGTCAATGTTAAAGCAGCCACCACTTAAACGAACAAGCAGCCCATCCGTTGCTAGTTGAAATGCAATTTCTGGGACGCTTTGGCTGAAAACAGGCCTCGATGTTCAAATGAAAGAGAGTTGGCTTAGAAGAATGGTTGTATGCTCAAACCAATTGTTCACTAATTTTTCCGAAACGTCTCTCTCTTCTTTGAAAGTCGATAATAGCCTGATAAAACTGTTCTTTTCTAAAGTCAGGCCAGAAAACAGGACTGAAGTACAGTTCTGAATAAGCCAGCTGCCATAGCAAGAAATTGCTGATCCGTCTTTCTCCACTCGTTCGGATCAATAATTCGGGATCGGGAATAGCATGCGTGCTGAGTGATTGGGCCAAAAGATCTTCATTGATATCTGCAGGGGAAATAACACCTTCTTTTACCTGATCTGCTAGCTTTCTAGTGGCTTGGGCAATATCCCATTTACCGCTATAATTTAGGGCCAGTACTAGGGTCATTCGGGTGTTATCCTTGGTATTTTCAATACCTTTCAACAATGCACGATGCGTTGCTTCAGGTAATAGGCTAATATCGCCAATGGCTTGTAGCCTAATATTATTTTTATTTAGGGTATTGATCTCTTTGTGAAGGGTTTCTACTAATAAACGCATTAGTGCGCCCACTTCGACTTTGGGTCGGCTCCAATTTTCCGTAGAAAAAGCATAAAGCGTAAGATACGAAACCCCTAATTCGGCGGCGGCTTCAGTCGTCTCACGCACGGCTTTTACTCCATTACGGTGGCCAAAAACACGGGGCTTCCCATGTTGTTTAGCCCATCGTCCATTACCATCCATTATAATGGCAATGTGTTTTGGGAGTTTTTCAGGTATTATCTCTGATTTAAGATCCATTTGCTTGGCTTCGACGCTCAGCTTTTGCAAAAAAGCTTCCAGGTTCTCGAAAATTCGCACAAAGTTAAGAAGATTTATGTAAAATCGACCACTTTGTTAAATCTGTCGTATTTTGTGCCCTCTAAACGACACCAAATGAAGTTTCAAGACTATCAATACCAACGACCAGAGATGGTCGATTTTACCAGCCGATTTGAGTCATTGCTTTCCGAATTTGAGCAGGCTGGCAGTTTTGCCCTACAAAATGACTGCTTTAGCCGTGTCAATGAGATGCGGACCGAGTTTATGTCGATGTATAATATTTGCTATATCCGACATACGGTAGATACGGAGGATAAGTTTTATGAAGCAGAGAATTCCTTTTTCGACCGAGAGATGCCCAGTTATGAAGGCTTGAATACCAAGTTTTACAAACTGCTTTTGGAGTCGAAGTTTCGCAAGGAACTGGAAGAAAAGTGGGGGAGTCAGCTCTTTACCATTGCCGAATTGAGTTTGAAAACCTTCAAGCCTGCTATATTGGAAGATATGCAGGAAGAAAATCGCTTGAGTAGTGAATATGTAAAGCTGAAAGCGAGTGCTCGAATCGACTATAAGGGGAAAGAACACAATCTATCGTCCATTTTTGTAGAAGAAACAGGACCAGATCGTGCGTCGAGAGCCGCTGCATCCACTGCAAAATGGGCCTTTTTTGAGTCCAATGCAGCTTCTTTCGATTCAATATTCAACATGTTGGTTAAAACGCGACATGGAATTGCGCGTAAATTAGGTTTTGAGAACTTTATTGAGCTGGGATACGCACGGATGTTGCGTTCTGATTATAATGCGGAAATGGTTGCTCGTTTTAGGGAACAAATTCGAGAATATGTTGTACCTTTAGCCACGTCATTGTACGAACGACAACGAAAACGTTTGGGAATTGAGAAGTTGAAGTTTTACGATGAGGAATTCCGTTTTGCATCAGGTAATCCTACTCCAAAGGGAGATCCGAAATGGATTATTCAGAATGCAAATGAGATGTACACCGAACTTTCTGGGGAGACAAAGGAGTTTTTCCGCTTTATGCAGGAAAATCAGTTGATGGATTTGGAAACTAAGCCCAGTAAGGCAACCGGAGGATATTGTACATATATTGGAAAATTTAAGGCTCCATATATTTTTTCTAATTTTAATGGGACAAGCGGTGATATTGACGTCCTGACTCATGAAGCAGGCCATGCTTTTCAAGTTTACGCCAGTAGAGATATCGGCATAAATGAATACAATTGGCCAACTTATGAGGCTTGCGAAATTCATTCCATGAGCATGGAGTTTTTCACCTGGCCATGGATGAACTTGTTCTTCGAAACAGACACTAATAAATACAAGTTTGCGCACTTGAGCAATGCTATATGCTTTCTTCCTTATGGCGTAGCTGTGGATGAATTTCAACATTTTGTGTATGAAAATCCAGATGCTAGTCCGAAGGAGCGAAACCAAGCATGGAAAACGATTGAACACAAATATCTACCACATAGAGACTACGACGGAAATCAATATTTAGAAAGCGGAGGCTTTTGGCAAAAACAAAGCCATATTTATGCTTCTCCCTTCTATTACATTGATTATACTTTGGCTCAAATATGTGCATTCCAATTTTGGCTCAAAGATCAAAAAAATCATAAGCAAGCATGGGCGGATTATCTTCGACTGTGCCAAGCTGGAGGAAGTTTATCCTTCCTCGAATTAGTCAATTTAGCTGACTTAAGTTCTCCCTTCGAGGACGAGAGTATAGCTTCCGTTGTTAAGGACATCAAAACATGGTTGGATTCTATTGATGACAGTGACTTCTAGCCCCACAATCTAGTCGCCTGGATCGTGCTGGTTATTTATATAGCCAGTTCTTCTTGTTACTGTTTCATCACCTTTTGCTTCTACCCACCGGGTATTAGCCTGGTATTATTGTGAATCACAATCCTAATAGCAATGGACGTAATCTTACTTAGTTTTTTGACGGCCTTTACACTGACTTATTTTGCTATTCCCTCCATTATTTATGTGGCAAAGGAAAAGCGAATTTTTGATGAACCTGACAACCGAAGTTCTCATCATGTCAGCACACCTTCACTGGGCGGAATAGCGATATTCGGCGGAGTGCTTTTCTCTATTGTTCTCTGGACACCCTTTGGGGAATTCAATCAATTGCAGTACATCCTCTGTGCATTTCTCATTCTTTTTTTAGTAGGGGCAAGAGACGATATAATGCCCATGTCGGCCAATAAGAAGATGGTGGCCCAAATCTTGGCCGCTTGTATCTTGGTCTTCAAGTCCGATATAATGCTGACCAGTCTTTATGGCTTGTTTGGGGTGGTTGAAGACTTACCTTATTGGTTGAGTGCTGTTATTTCTGTATTTACCATTTTGGTTATTGTAAATGCTTTCAACTTAATAGATGGCATCAACGGGTTGGCTGGTTGTATTGGCTCCCTCATTGCATCTACACTGGGCTGTTGGTTTATCTTGGTTGATCATTTTGAATATGCTATTGTCGCCTTTGCTTGCGTCGGGGCCATAGTTGCTTTTTTAAAATACAACTTTACGCCTGCCAAGATATTTATGGGTGATACAGGCTCATTACACATAGGATTGGTATGTGCTATTCTAGTCATCCAGTTTATTGATATGAATTTTCATTTGCCGGAAGGGGCCAATTTTAAATTGGGCGCCACGCCTGTGGTGGCCATTGGGATTATGATCATTCCCCTATTCGATACGATACGTGTGTTTGTTACGCGGATTTTACGGGGCTATTCTCCTTTCCATCCAGATCGGCGCCATATTCATCACTTGCTACTGGACTATGGCTGCACTCATATGCGAGCCACAGGTATTTTGTTGTTTGTGAATGTTATATTTATTTCTTTTGTATTTGCTTTTCATAATATAATTGAATTGCATCTGCTATTTTGTACAGTGTTGATAGCCGCAACAGCACTGACCTACATCTTGCATAACGCTGTTGTACGTAAAAAATGGGACTCGAGTCCGCTGCAACACCAAAGAAAACCGCAACCGAAAGAATCCACCGTATAAATGATGCAGATTGCACTTGTATTCTTGGGAGGGGGCTTGGGGAGTCTTTGCCGCTATGGCATTGCGCGCTTACTCGCTACGCAGGCCTTTGCTTTTCCTTATGCGACACTAATCGCTAATATTTTAAGCTGTATTATTCTAGGATATTTTACGGCATTGGCCTTCAAGGGGACCATCTCCATGAATTATCGCCTGTTAGTAATGACTGGCTTTTGTGGTGGGTTTAGTACCTTTTCGACTTTCACGGGCGAGACCTTCCTGTTGATGCAGGAAGGAAATCACCTGGCAGCTTTACTTAATATAGGTCTGAGTCTAATGATCTGTTTGGCTTGTTTTTACCTGGGCATGGTGCTAGCTAAAGCTTAGGTTCCGTCCCATCTTCCGTTACCATTTGATAGATAGTGTCAATCACATCATCGGCGCTAGGTTTTGAAAAGTAATCACCATCATCGCCAAAAGGTGCTGTCTCTTATACACATCTGACGCTGCCGACGAAG
>CAJXUM010000702.1 GCA_913060855.1 uncultured Lewinella sp.
GAGATCAGCCTCGGTCTCGTGGGCTCGGAGATGTGTATAAGAGACAGATAAAAAGCCCTCTAATCGTCTTTTTTAGCTCTTTCCACTTGGAGTCGATAAATTGCAGCCTACAATACAAGCTACTATGGTATTAAAATTACAATCTTCTTATTGGTCACTCAGTTTAGTTGCCTTGGTTATACTGACTGCGGTTTGGGCAGCGCTTAATATTCCAATGAGTGGTCAACCCACTTATCTCGCCCATGCGGTCACCGCCGATTTGGCCATTACAGCACCACTTTTATACCTGTTTTTGATTCGGAATACCACTATACCTAAATTGACGGTGATCCCTTGTTTCTTTTTGGGTTTGCTGATCGCACACAACGTATTACCGCAAGGAGAAAGGGACTTCTTGCAAATTTTGACCCATTATGTTGTACCCCTTATTGAATTGACCGTTTTTTTCTTTGTGGGTCGGAAAGTGTTTTACCTTATCCGGTCTTTTCGCCGACAAGGAAAAGGGCAACATGATACTTTAGACGTGCTAAGAAAAAGTGTGCAGGATGTGCTAGGAGAGGGTTTACTGTCAAGGGCTTTTGCCACCGAAATGAGTGTGCTCTATTATGGTTTATTGACCTGGAAAACATATCCTAAACAGCGTGACTCACATTTCACGCATTATCGAAAAAGTGGATTGGGGGCTATTGTGGGAATCATCGTTTTGATTTTGGGCACCGAAACCTTTGCTTTACATATTCTATTGCTAAAATGGAGTGCTGTGGTAGCTTGGTTGGCTTCTTTGAGCAGTGTATACCTCGGGCTATTATTTTTTGCGCATTATAAAGCGACTTGGCAGCGCCAATCTTGGATAGATGAAAAGGGACTGCACTTGCGCTATGGTTTAATGGGAGATGCCGATATCCCACCAGACCAAATTACAGAGGTCGTATTGAGTCAACGAACACCAGCTCAGAAAGAAGGATTTGCAAAACTGGGCCATGCCTTTGAAAATCACAATGTAATCCTGTACTTGAAACAAGCCATCCCTATCCGCAGAATGTATGGTAAAGAGGAAGCTGCGACGGTGATAGCATTAAGTATTGATAACAAAGAAAGGCTACAGGAGCTATTAATTCTAACTCCCTAGCTAGCAATCGCAGACTCAATAACTTGGGTTAATGCTTGCGTAGAACGCATGCCCGATTCTCGCCATTGTATATTTCCGTTCTTGTATAAAATGAAGGTAGGTACGCCTCTAATGCCTAATGATTGCGCAATAGCTGGATTTTTGTCCACATCAATTTTTATGATCCGAGCTTTATCACCTATTTGGGAAGCGACTTCTTTTAAGATCGGGGCCATGGCTTTACAAGGGCCACACCACTCCGCTGAGAAGTCTATGAGGACAGGTTTGTCACTGTTGATTAATTCCTTGAAAGAAAGCTTCTTTTGCATGCTAATTAGATTTTAATTATACACAAAATTAGCCGCTTTATCTCTAGGAAGCTGTGATGCTGATCACAGAGTAGGGAAGAGTCTGTTTGGGCAGCTCAGTGGCTCGCCCAAACAGATTCATAGGGTGTTGTCTAGTTGACCCCTTCGACCAAAACCGCTTCGTTCAGGGCATAAATCAGTCGATTGATATCGCTATCATTCAATTCTAATTTACCCTTAATTGTAACCGGCTCAGCAGTGTATTTAATGGCTTCTTTGGAGTATACCTCCATGACTGTTTCAGGTCCTGCGCCACCGCAGAAAAAGCACATGTTGTAGGGGTAAGCCGAAAAGACGAATTCAGTATGACTCTTGTAGCCTTCTACAGGAATAATATAACCTTTAATGGTTATTTCTGTACCCGCCATCGCTTTTAGGTCGTCGTTGAATACGGGGACGTCTACCTTAAAACCTAGCATCTCATCATATTCCTTTTTAAAGGTAAGATTGGCTAGTGATTTCCAAAGGTTGGTATCCTGTGCATGAGCCTCAGAAACACTCAAACCCATTAGGAAACAGGCAAACAGAACAAGTAATATTGGTTTTTTCATGATTAGTTTCTTTTAGAATGTGCTAATATAACGCTTTAACGACTTACTTTTCCTTTAAGGACATGTTAAAAGTGGCATAATAATCCTGAGTTATAGGTGAAACCTTAGAAACTATAAAAAGGTTTTGTTCCAGTCTACGGCCTTAACCTATTGTTGTAAAATAAGGGCTAACTTTTCAGGCCCCACAGTTAGTAACCCATTTTTAGTTAATCGTGGTGTCAGGGTTTTCCAGTTTTCATCGCGTGCGAAGATAGTTTTGAATATAGGTAAGGCTTCTTTCATCGCACCTGTATTGGCGAGATTAATAGCTTTCCAGAATTTCATCTCAAGGTTATTGGGGAACATGATTTCTGCTTGGCCATAAGCTTCCATCGCTATGGTAACATCTCCTTTTTCCATAGCCAAGTCCCCTTTGTTCATATAGCCATAAGCCTGGTGCACTTTGAGCAATCTTTTCAACTCCTGTAGGGGATTTGGATGATCATCTACCCTCAAATCTACTTTGCGATCCACCCAAGATTGGCCAGTAGCTTCGGCACCTACGACCAGCAGCGCAGCTGATTGCTTCCCCCTTATGTCTCCACCCGCGGCTTGCGCCCCTTCTAATGCGGCCATTAGCCGATTGGCTAGTGATTGACCGGCACTATTCTCGAAAGCTTTTGCCATCGCCGGCCATACCTTGTCGTTCGCCATGAGGTTAGCTTGAACGGCATAGCCCTCACCTACGATATGTCCTGCAAAATCGATGCATTGAGAGCCGGTAAAGGCGGCGGCTTCCCCTTTTGCGTTTAATAGACCCAATTGTCTGAATTCCTTGCCTTCGTCCTTGGCTAGTAGTGATTGCATGGCTTGGTCAACCGCTTTGTCTTGCTTCATTAAAGCCAAACCCTCAGGACCAAAGGCGGGATTAACGAAGGATTGAGTAGCTACTACTCCAACCCCTGCTTCTCCCCAGATAACAAGTGTACCGGTAGCAAACCAATGAGATTGTACGGCTACTCCCATTTCCCCTGTTTCTTTATCTATGGCGACAATAGAGTAGGTGTGGGCCAAAGGTTGATCCCCATAAGGCATTTGCGCCATCAAGGTGCATGTAAGTAAAATGTTGGTTAGTAAGGCTGCGTTTTTTTTCATGATGTTTTAGGTTTAAGTTGTTTTTCATACCATCTTTACTAATGATGTATACGTAAAAAATAGAACACTGTGTTTTTGCCTATTTAATGTTGAGTTATTTGTATACTTACCCTCTTAGCTCATAGTTATACAATGAGAAGAAAGGCTACCAATGGCCTATAGTGCTTAGTAGAAGAACTGGTTTGTTCAATAGTTTAATACGGTGGTAGAGAATAGAGGTGGCCTGCCTGAGAAGGTAAAACTTCAATAGACAAACAAAAGCTACAAAGTAGCTATCAATAAATCTGTCGGGACTGAGAATAACTGTGCAAGAATGTATCCGTTGAAGGGATTAGGAGTGTGTTTGTACCTCCTATTGTTATTAGCAAATGTAATAAAATGGGCGTTATCCAATTAATATTTGATTAGAAAATTTAGCTTTTAATCTACTATCGTGCGTTACTACTAACAAGGTGGCATCAACAGCTGCGGCTTGTTCTTCTAATAATTGAATGACTTCATCGCAGTTGGTATCGTCCAAGGCCGAGGTAGGTTCATCGGCTAAGATAATGTCAGGTTGATTGATAAGTGCCCTGGCAATGGCTACGCGCTGCTTTTCTCCTACACTTAATTGATCCGTTTTGGCGGTCAGTTTATGGCCCACATTTAAACGGTCGAGGAAGGTGTGAATGCGATCGTGGTCGATAGCTAAGCCTGCTAGTTGCTGTGCCATGGCGAGATTTTCCTTGACAGTCAAAGCTCGTAGGAAGTGGGCCTGTTGGAAAATAATACCAATGTGTTTTCCTCGGAATTGATCAAGCGCAGTGGATTTGAGTTGTGCCATATCTGTGCCACCCACTTCAATATGTCCAGATAATGGAGGTAGCAAGCCGCCCAACAAATGGAGTAGTGTTGTTTTTCCACTGCCCGATTGGCCCAATAGGAGCCAATTCTCTCCTTTTTTACAATCGATGTCCGGGAAAGAAAGCGGTTGGCCGCCCGCATATTGGAATTGTAGTGCATTGGTTCGTAACATAGTGCAAATATAGTGAGCCGGTGTCAAACAAAGGGACTACTTGTGCTTTTTATAGAGCGGTAGTCGTGGGTATTTACAGACTTTGATTGGTCATTTGGGCGATGAAGGCTTCTTTCTTTCGCCTGGATAGCGGAATCTTAGTTTCATCCTCCATGAGAATAATGGCTCCGTCCTCTTTCAAGACTTTTTTCACACATTGTAAATTAACAATATGGGATTGGTGTACACGGAAAAATTGTTCCTTGGGGAGAAGTGCCTCATAGTCTTTGATGGTTCTAGCCACCATGTGTTTCCCGCCTTGAGTGCTAAAAAAAGTAGTATACCCACCGCTAGAGCTGTCTCTTATACACATCTGACGCTGCCGACGAAGAGGATAGTG
>CAJXUM010000703.1 GCA_913060855.1 uncultured Lewinella sp.
CTACACTATCCTCTTCGTCGGCAGCGTCAGATGTGTATAAGAGACAGGGTTTGAACTCAGGGATATTCCGGTAGGCCGTTATCAGCTGCAAGTTAGTTATGTGGGTTATCAAGCCCTGAGCATAACCGAACTGCTGCTGGAAAGTGGGAAAGAAATGGTTTTGGAACTACAACTTTCTGAAGCTGCATCCGATATTGATGCCGTAGTTGTCAGGGCGCCTAGAAGTGATATCCAAGGACTCTCTCCTACTGTCAAAACACTGACGGTAGAAGAAACCTTACGTTTCCCTGCTACCTTTTTCGATCCTGCTCGCTTGGCCAGTACTTTTGCAGGGGTAGCCCAAGACAATGACCAAGCCAACGGAATCTCAATCCGGGGTCAATCGCCTAATAATTTGCTCTGGCGATTGGAAGGCGTTGATATTGTGAACCCCAATCACACGCCAAACGCCGGCACCTTCAATGACCAAACTACAGCCAATGGCGGTGGAGTCAATATTTTAAGTGCGCAATTACTGGGTACGTCTTATTTTCATACCGGTGCTTTCCCTGTTTCGTATGGAAATGCACTTTCGGGAGTCATGGATATGTACCTCCGACCCGGCAACAATGAAAAGCACGAATTTACTGCACAAGCTGGGGTGATTGGACTAGAATTTGCATCAGAAGGACCATTCAATGATGATACTGATGCATCCTATCTAGTCAACTATCGTTATTCTTTTGTCGGCCTGTTAAGTCTGCTGGGCATACCACTCGGAGATGAGGACATTTCTTTTCAAGACCTTTCTTTCAATCTGGTATTTCCTGCGAAGAACGGAAGCCGGCTCACGCTTTTCGGTATGGGTGGCGTGAGCGACAATATTTTCAATGCTCCTCGCGATTCTAGCTTATGGAAAGCAAACAAAGATCGTTTTGATATCGATTATTCGCATCAAATGGGCGCATTAGGCGCTACCTATAGTCTTCCCGTAGGGAGTAAAGGAATTTGGAAGACAAGCCTTGCCTTATCCGCGCTGTCTACGGCTAGGGTTTCCGAGATCTTAGATGCTAATTTCGAACCGCAGCCCTGGGAAGAAAATTATTACGAACAGATTAAGTTTTCGGCACACTCCTATTATCAATATAAATTGAACGCCCGTTCTCGCCTGAGAGCCGGACTTCACCTCCTTCAGCAATCCTTTGATCTCAATCCTCCGGGTGACAATCCCTCGAGTAGAACCCAAAGATCAGGTAGTGGCGTATTATACCAACCTTATGTCAACTGGCAAAATACATTGGCCAAAGGCCTCAACCTGAATGCAGGTCTGCATTTTGCCCACTTCGATTTTAACCAAAGTAGTTCCGCAGAACCTCGCGCTTCCCTGGAATGGGCCGTAAATCCACGACATCAAGTGAGTTTATCTTACGGGCTGCACAGTCAGTTGCAGCAGCCTGAGCTTTATTTTGCGGTCACCAATAATGACCAGACTAATCGCGAACTAGATTTCACCAAAGCGCATCACCTGGTTTTGGGATACCAACACAACATCAATCCATCGACCGTTTTGAGCGGAGAGTTGTATTACCAAAGGCTATTTAATGTGCCCATTGCCGCCAATGATAAAAATGCCTATTCCGCCATTAATCAGCAGGAAAGCGGGATTGCACTGCCTTTAATCAACGAAGGAACCGGACGGAATTACGGTATTGAAGTAAGTGTTCAAAAATATGCCAACTCGGGCCTATATTATCTGATAAATGCTAGCGTTTATGATGCCATCTATATCGGAAGCGATGGCATAGAGCGGGATTCTCGTTTCAATGGCAATTATATTTTCAATACCACTATTGGGAAAGAATGGAGTTGGCAAGGGCGCAAAAACAAGAACCGACGCTTGGGGATAAACGGTAGAATTGCTTACCTCGGTGGCTTCAGGGCCACGCCGATTGATGTGGAAGCCTCGGTAGCAGCGGGTACGACTGTTTTTCAAGATGACCTGGCTTTCACACTCCAGCAGAAGGATTATTTCCGAACCGATCTACGTTTTTATTACAAGACAAGTAAAGCCAATAGTAACAATACTTGGTCTTTGGATATCCAGAATGCTACCAACCAAGAGAATGTAGCTTTTAGCTATTTCGATGCGCTATTGGGGGAAGTGATTGTGAAAAATCAATTGACACTTATTCCTATACTCAGTTATCGTGTATCCTTTTAGGAATGAGATCATACAAATAAGATAATATCATGAAAATTTTCAAGCTCGTATTAAGTGTGCTCTTTGTCCTTTTTGCTGTGGTTCAACTCAATGATCCGGATCCTTGGAGCTGGGTGGCGCTTTATATATTTGTCGCTATCCTTTGTGGTTTAGCTGCTTTCAATAAAAGTAATTCTTATGCCTTATTAGCAGGTTTGGGTATTATCGCTATTTGGATGATTTCTTTGGTGCCAGATTTTATCAACTGGGTCAATATGGGGATGCCAACGATCACCGGAAGCATGAAAGCCGAATCCCCCCACGTAGAATTAACCAGAGAATTCTTGGGTCTCCTAATCGCCGGAGTCGCCGTAGGCTGGTTGTATATTTCACACCGAAAGCAGTAATTCCTGCTCACATTTCTTATTTTTGCTCTCCCTAACCATTGAGCGCTGGTTTGGATGTAGCAATTTGGGCTGCAAATATTTACTTAAAGAACCTCCCTACAGCTATTTTTCGGTCCGTAGCGATGCTATGCACCAAAAAATGAGTTTTGTGAGAACCCTTAATTAAATATTTTCGCTTCCAAAGCCTACATCCAGACAAGCACTAAGCGCTTGTTTGGGCTAAATTGAATTGCCTACAAGTGACCAATCCTTTTATACTTATTCCTAATGGCACAATGAGCTGTGCTAAAGGACTTAGCCAATAATAATGTACGTATCTAAATGGCTAACTCCTAAAAATAAATAGTCCCGTGAAAATTACTGTCATGGATACCACCCTACGGGATGGTGAACAAACTTCTGGCGTCTCATTTACTGATAGTGAAAAACTTCGAATGGCTAAGTTGCTGTTGGAAGAACTCAAAGTAGATCGAATAGAAATCGCATCGGCATTGGTCTCTCAAGGAGAGTTTGAAGGGGCCAAGAAAATCTTGAGCTGGGCCAAGGTAAATGGTTATGGAGAGCAAGTAGAAATTCTTGGATTTGTAGACAAGGATCGTTCTTTGAATTGGATCCAAGAGGTAGGAGGAAGTGTGATCAACTTACTCTGCAAGGGCTCTTTGAAGCATTGTCAAGAGCAGTTGCGGAAATCTCCAGAGGAACACCTTCTTGGCATTAAAGAAGTCATTGAACATGCCCGAAAAATGGGCATTCTGGTGAATATATACTTAGAAGATTGGTCGAACGGAATGCGTAATAGTCCCGAATATGTCTTCCAAATGGTAGAAGCTTTACGAAAGGAAGCAGTAGCTCGAATCATGTTGCCCGATACCTTGGGCATCTTGAATCCAGATGAGGCTGGCGATTTTTGCCGACAGATGTTGGAGCGCTTTCCTGATGTACAGTTTGACTTTCACGCCCACAACGATTATGATTTAGCTACCGCCAATATATATACTGCCGTAAAAGCAGGTATTACTTGCCTCCACACGACCCTGAATGGACTGGGAGAACGAGCGGGTAATGTGCCCTTATCCAGCGTGATTGGTGTAGTAAAAGACTTGCTGCATCACGAGATGAATGTGAATGAGAAAAAGCTCTTTGCCGTGAGTAAGATGGTGGAGTCGTTTTCAGGTATTCGCATCCCTCCCAACAAACCGCTGATTGGTGAAAATGTGTTTACACAGACCAGTGGCATTCATGCCGATGGCGATAACAAGAATAATTTATACTTCAACGATCTGCACCCCGAGCGATTTGATCGAAAACGTCAATATGCCCTAGGGAAATTGGCGGGAAAAGCCAGTATCAAGAAAAACCTGGATGAGCTGGGTATCGAACTGGATACTGAGTCAATGCGGAAGCTCACACGGAAAATCAATGAGCTTGGAGACAAGAAGGAAGTCGTGACACAAGCGGATCTTCCTTATATCATCGCGGATGTATTAGAAAGCATGCCGATCACACAGCGGATTATCGTCAAAAACTATGCCCTATCTGTCGCAGCAGGCCTGCGCTCTATGGCTACCTTGAGTATAGAAATTGATGGTCAACTACACGAAGAAACTGCATCTGGAGAAGGACAATACGATGCCTTCATGAATGCCCTTTGGCGCATTTACGAACGACTAGAGAAGCCCTATCCGGTGCTGATTGATTACAAAGTAGCGATTCCACCTACCGGAGAAACCTATGCGCTATGTCGCACAACGATCACCTGGGAGATGAATGACAAACAAATCAAGACTACCGGTTTGGACTCTGATCAGGCCGTGGCTGCCATTAAGGCGACGATCAAGATGTTGAATTTGATCGAAGGATTTGGGGTGAAGGGGAAGGAAAGGAGAGCGTAGGTTTTATGTTGGTCTCTATCCTGTCTCTTATACACATCTGACGCTGCCGACGAAGAGGATAGGG
>CAJXUM010000704.1 GCA_913060855.1 uncultured Lewinella sp.
TCTACACTATCCTCTTCGTCGGCAGCGTCAGATGTGTATAAGAGACAGGGTTTGTACATTTAATCAACTAATTTTTCTGCTTACTTTTTCAGATCCCCTTTACCTAACAATTTCGGTCTTATCCTTCGAAAGAATTTGAGCATAGGTTTTCATCTTATTGCAGGGGGTATGGATAGAACCAATTAACCACCGTATTCCGGTACTCACTTTTTCCAAGTTCCACAACACGTGCAAATAAAGATATAAATTATGAAGTGGTCTCTCGAAACGAATGTTTCTCAAAACTAACAATTCCCATCAAGATTTAAGTACATTTAGGTCGAGAAGCACCAAAAACTAATACCAAAAATTAAAGGGGCATTTATCCATTTTTGGACCGATTTATGCAACGCTTGCCCACTCTGGAGGAATGCCTTTATGGTCGGACTTGGTCCAGGTTTTGGGAGGGTGTTTATAAGATGAAGTTATGTTTACTACACCTCAACAATCTTTTCTCACCACACATTAAACCTACCCTAAAAACAATAGTCTAAATCGACATGCAAACAACCCTACTTAGATTTCTACCCCTGGTGCTCCTATTTCTTTTTGCAAATAGGCTAGAACTAGTTGCGCAGGATAGCCCCAACTTCATCCTGTTCCTCACCGATGACCAGGGATGGAGCGGCACTTCTCTGGAGATGGACCCCAATCGCCCTGCCTCGAATAGCGATTTCTACCTCATGCCCCGACTCGAACAATTGGCACAGCGAGGCATGACCTTTTCTCAAGCTTATGCACCGGCAGCGAAGTGTTCTCCTACTCGATGTAGCATCCTCACGGGCCAATCAACGGCGAGAAATCAGTTTACCTATACCGATAATAGTATTGCTAGCGGCACCCGTGTAGTGGAAGGTATCACGATTCGTGATATTCCAACCAGTGATGTTACTATTGCTGAGTGGTTGAAGCAACAAAATTTGAGTTATACCACCGCTCATTATGGCAAATGGCACATCAATAGCGGCGGCCCCTCAGCACATGGCTTTGATCGAGGCGATGGAGAGACCTCCAATTCCGTGGGAGACCAAGGGGGGGTATCGCAGGCAGACCCTAAGCGTATTTTTAGCCTGACGGATTCCGCAGATGTATTCATGACGGAGGCCGTACAGCAAGGGCGCCCTTTTTATCTGCAGCTATCGCATTATGCACCGCATACGCCGGTAGAGGGTCGTCCCAGTTCTTTAACAGAGTGGGCCAATACAAGCTTGCATCCACCGGGACAAAAGCACAGTAATGCTGAATACGGGGCAATGGTTAGTGATTTAGATAATGGTTTAGGCTTACTGTTGGATCGGATTGAGGCCTTGGGGATTGCGGATAATACCTATATTATTTATCTTTCTGACAATGGTGCACCGGGGAATAATCGCCCCCTTCGACAAGGTAAAAATTCATGCTATGAAGGAGGAGTTCGAGTACCTATGGTCGTAGCTGGACCTTCCGTCCAAGAAGGAGTATATAATTCGACACCCGTAATTGGCTATGATATTTTTCCAACGATTATCGACCTCGTAGCGGGTAACATGAACGATGCACCGGCGGATTTGGATGGCGTAAGTCTACAACCGACTTTGGTCAATGCAGCACTCCCTTCGCTAGACCGAGGCGAGCAGGAAATCATCTTTCATTCTCCCCATTTCAATACGAGTGGACAAGTCGGACCACAATCGGCTATTGTGGATGGGAACTACAAATTTGTAGTTAATTATGAGGAGCAGGAATTGGCCCTGTATAACTTAGAGACGGACTTGGGCGAGGAAATAGATTTGACTGGTCAGTTGCCCGATAAAGCGCAAGAGTTGTGTCTGCGACTTCGGGATTACTTGAAGGAAGTCGGTGCAAATAGGGTTAGCCTAAATGCAGGACACCCAGATTTTAGTGGTACAGAACCAGATGTTGATGCTGATGGTTTACCGGATGCCTGGGAGTTTGAAGAATTATTGACAGATCGGTATGGTGCAGCAGATGACCCAGATGGTGATGGTATCAATAATGAAGCAGAATGGATGAATGGGAGTGATCCCTACCGAGCTGGAACGACGACTGTCTCGGGCAATGAAATTGAGTCCGAAAATATTGCAGCCTATCTGTCTCCCCAGCCATTTGGTGACGTGCTAAATGTGAAAATTGAATCTTCTTTTCAGCAAGAGAATTTGTCAATCGCCTTATATAATGTTGCGGGACAAAAAATATTGGAAGAGCAGACGGCTGGAACGTCTTTAATTACCCTATCCACTGCTGGCATAAGCCCGGGCTATTACTTCCTAAAACTAACGGCCCTGAAGTCGATGAAAACCCAGGTCTTGGCTGTGATTCGACAGTAGTAGCTTTGTATCTGGAAGCCTTTTTTACTGACTAATAAAAGGGTGGATTGGGCAAAGTGATATTGAAAAAGCGGACATCGGACTTCCTACGGCAGTTAAAAAGGGGGAAGTTGGAAAACTATCCTAGCACAGCCGAGATTCCGACCTGTCTGTTCTAGCAAACGCCAGGCAGGCTTCCGGATTCGATATTCTAATAGAAAGACTATACCACTACCTTATACACATCAATCGGCGCTTTTTTCCCCTTAAGACTTACATTACTTACTTTTTCCATTAGGTAGGGTGGATCAGAAAGCAGGTTCATCAGGTTGTCGGTAATCACCAGCTTGGCACCGATGTTACCGCAGACTTTTTCCACTCGTGCTGTCGTATTGAGCACATCTCCCGAAAATTTGATTGATTTTTTGATCTTGCCCATTTCACCTATCATGACCTCTCCGCAGTGGACAGCAGCTTTAAATTCGGGCACTGTCCCGTAACGAGTAAGGTAGGTCTCTCTTTTTCGATGGATGACCTTTTCAAAATCCTGGTAACAGTTTAGGCAGTGGGTTTCTGCAGATCCTGCTTGAAAAGACCAGCTGATGATGACGAGGTCGCCGACATATTCCACGACTTCACCTTTGTGATGTGTAATAACCCCTGCAATATCGTGGTAAAAGTCGTTTAGGAATCCGTGAAATTTTTCGTTGCCCAGTTTTTCGGCGATGGTCGTTGAATGGTTGAGGTCGAGGAACATAAAGATGCGCTCCTCCTCTTTAGGGTTGAAGTATTCGCCCGTGAACATCTTCCACATTTCGTTGGAGCCAAAGCGTTCCGATAGTTGTAATAAAAAGGAAGACAGTAAGGCTAGGCTCAGTATGGGTAACACCGGGTGCCAGAAAGCGATGGAGGTGATGAAGGACTGTGTTTTCTCCCAGGATACGGGATCGGCGATACTTCTTCCTGACAACAAGCTGTTGAAGGCCAGCGAAATAATGCCAAGCAATAGGAAGAGTAATACAGAATAGATGGATACTTTTTTCAGAATAGCCACCCAGAATTTTTCCCGGACAATTTTTTTCTGGAAATAAAACAGTTCTAAAAATCCAAACAGCAGACTGCCAATAAATAGTCCCCCCATAGCTGCCACTGCATTTTTTTGCAAGTCGAACTCGTTCATAGGCGCTGTGTTCAGCACCCCCGGATAATTGGCCAGGAAAAAGTACTCATACAAAGCCGTCAGCAATCCTGCAAATACCCATAAAGCGGAGATGGCAGTTAACTGAGAGAGGTGATTTTTGGTGATCATCGGATGAACGGTATTAATGGATTCAGTAATAAAGAAGCCTTTACAGGGGGAATATTTAGAAGGAAAATATAGACTTCTTTAGTCCGTTGACCGTTTTATCCGACGAAAACAAGGTATTTATCGGCACTTTTGCCACAAATCAGGTCTGTCTTTGTGATATCAGCCTTCTCTACTGGATTTGTCATCGAATTGGTCAAAAGTCCAGCGAACCAAATAGTATCGACTTTTCATTAGTATTAGACTTACATTACTGAATAAAGTAAACTTTGGCAATTTTACCGTTTTCAATTTTATAGACGGCGATGGCTTCGAGTGGCTTGCCATTCGGGAAACCGGTCACTTTTTCCTGATCAATAACGGTATTGCCTTGCACAATTCTATTCACGAGTTCACAATGTAGATTAGGCGTCCTTTCAAACATCTTAGTGTAGGTAGAGCGCATATAAGCTCGACCTTTGCCCATGAGTTGATCGGGGAAGCGATAGAGTTCTACGTCCTGACTGTAAGGTTCGAGGAAAGCTTCAATATCGCGTGCATTATAGCCATTGAGTTGTCGTTGGGCAAGGTCTTCTGGAGTGTCAGCCAAAATGGTAGCGGGATCGTGTAGCTGCCCATCTTTGATGACATATTCAATATCTTGCAGGTGATCTAGGTTGTCGACCGGATTGGTGCTGAGAATGACCAAATCGGCGCGTTTCCCTTCTTTTATACTCCCTACTTCTGCCTCCCTACCTAGCACTTTGGCTCCGTTGATAGTTGAAGCTTGTAGGATGCTGAAGTTGTCCATCCCTGCTATCCGCATGTCGAATAATTCACGCAAATAGGAGGAGGCATGCAATGTCCCTATATTCCCGGCATCGGTGCCGGAGGCGATTGT
>CAJXUM010000705.1 GCA_913060855.1 uncultured Lewinella sp.
CGAGATCAGCCTCGGTCTCGTGGGCTCGGAGATGTGTATAAGAGACAGGGATATACTATTGAAGAAGAATAGGGTATCCTCTTTGCATTTGGATCAGCTGGCCCAACAGTTATCTCGTTTTCATCAAACTTCGGAAAGGAGTACAAGTTTTCCAGCACTTAGTGAGCTCCAATCAGATTTTACGGATACCAGAAGCATAATCGATTGCATTGGAGAAGTGTTTGGGGCCAATATGGCTGAGCATGTGGAAGAAGGGATGACCTTTGCCACTGCTTTCTTAGAAAAATACTATTGGCGATTGCAAGAGAGATATGAACAAGGGTGGGTTGTCGATGGACACGGAGATTTACACACAGGGAATATATTTTTGCTCAAAAAACCGGTGGTATTTGACTGTATCGAATTCAATGACCACTTTCGCCAATTAGACATTTTGGATGAATTGGCTTTCCTCTGCATGGACCTTGATGCTTTTCAACGGAATGATCTTTCTCAATACTTTCTCCAACGATATACTCTTTTGTATCCCGTGATGACCAAAACGGTAGATCATTTACTTTTCCTCTATTTTAAATGGTATCGCGCTAATATTCGATTGAAAGTTAGTGGCCTAAAATTGATGGCTACAGCACCAAAGGCGCCGAATTACTTAGCTGAGAAGAATACACTTAATACTTACCTTAGGCTATTTATCTATTACTTAGAATTGCTGAAGTCATTGGGCGCATAACGGCGATCTGACTTAGTTTTAAAACAACAACTACAAAAAGGTCCAGCCAAATATAAATTTGACTGGACCCAATAAAAGATGAATATTTCTTTAGGAAGGATAAAAGCCAAGTCCTGCTTCCCTCCTTCTCATATTAGGCTAATCTGCAGCTCCATTCACTAAATTCTTGATAATATCGTGGGTACTTACGATACCTGCTAGTTTTCCTTCTTTCATCACAGGCAAGGCATGGAATAAGTTTTGTTGAAAGACTTCTAGTACGGCTTTAATCGTATCTTCTACATCAACGGTCACCAATTCTTGCTGCATTATTTCTCCTACCTTATAATTCTTTAGCCTCAAATCATTCAAGTAAGGTTCCTGGCTGTCTTTATCCAGGTAGCGTAGAAAATGAAGCAAATCTGTCGTACTAACCATGCCTACCAATTCTTCCTCCTTTAAGACGGGCAAATGATGGATCTTGTTAGTCTCAAAATTTTCTTTAGCCAATTTCACTTGATCTTCTGTGCCAATCGTGATTAATTGACTGGTCATTATCGTAGATACAGGAGCAGTAAGGTCCATTCTTCTTTATTTATATAAGCTACTAATAAATAGGAGCATGATAGTGATGAATAAAATTGTCCATTTGATAAAAGTCCATGTATTCGGATGATTCTTCGAAAACAGGAACAGGTATTCCACCAAAAGTGTCAGGGCTAAGGTTAATAGAATCGTCATGGCCCAATTAGTAGCCCAAGCGTTAAAGACAAAGGCTCCTACGCCAATTGAGATGGCGATAAGTATATATACCTTGGTAGACCATGACAATGCGCCGTTAAATTGTTTCCAAGTCTTGGTGGACATAGTTATTAATTATGTGAATGTAATTTTCCTTTTTTCTTGATCAGCTGTTTCTTCAGCTTGTCTATGGCATTGGCGAGTGCCTTTTCCAATTCCACATCTGTATCCTGGGCAAACACTTTAGAATAGGAGGTTTTTAGGCGTATCTCGACATTTTTGTCGCGAATAGATTCGCCCTGGCCATCTTTCATAAATACCTCTGCTTTTTGGATGTGGCTCTCGTATTTAGTCAATTTTTGAATTTTCTGTTCAATGAGATCCTTCATATAAGGGTTGACTTCCCAAGGTGCATGAATCAATATTTGCATAGCTGAATGTTTGTATTTATTAGGAATTGCAGCTTAATTACAATCCAAAAATACAGGCTATGGGCTGTCTTTGAGGTGCCGATTGTCAGCCGCTGTATTGATTTTAATCAGTGATTAGCTGGGAGAGCATGGCTAGATGACCAAAAGAGGTGGCCATCTTTGATTGGTGATTGGGAATCACGTAAGTTTTATTGGTGATACCTAAACTATTTAATGCTGTGCGATAGAGCAAAGCCAAGGAATCTCCTGCACAAATAACGATTTGGGTAGCTGCGGATAGTTTTTGCATCGCGGTCAATTCATAGCCAATGTGAATACCGCTAAGAAAGCAGTAGTTCTGTGTCGGGCTGAAGCCTTTGAGTAAGGTATTGGTTCTGGCTTGAAACAACGTTTCCAGGTAATTGCCTGTTTTCATCAAAGTTACGCCTTGCTTGAAATAGCTGATGGCTTCTTGGTCATCAATAGGTCTACTTTCAACAGAGTGAGACAGGATACTTCGTTGGCTAGTCAATTGAAAGAGTTCTCCCGTCATGAAGGTAGAGAAATCTACTATTTTACCCGCTTGTATGCGAATATGTTTGGCGTGCGTGCCAGGAAGAATGAAAATTGCATCTGCAGCCGAGATATTGTTTTGCATGCCAATGACCTGGGTTTCTTCCCCCCTCATGACATCAGCTGGACTTTGTAGGCCGGAGAAAAGGTATATGGCATGACTAAATGAAGCATTAGGCTCGATTTTGTGATAGACCAGATCTTCTCCTATAATGCTGAAGGGCAATTGTGCATAAGGCAGTTCAAAGATTCCTATCGAGGAGGAGGCCATCCCGGAAATGAACAAAGGAATCCCGGTGAGATTTTCTTCGACTTGCTGCGCTAGCCGTTCAACCTGTTCTTGTAGAAATGACAAGAAAAAGGGAGTGGCTTCTACACCCTGCTCTTCGATTTGTCGGCGCAAAACACCCACACCAGCTGGACTGGATACTTGTCCTAAGCAAGCTAAGTTCTTGCTTTCCAATAGATACAATCTAAAATTGCTGGTTCCCCAGTCACAGCTCAAAATTTTCATGGGCTAAATGTAGGAAAATTGTCTGATTTTCTAACTTGGGCCAGATCATTCATTAGAAATGGTGTGGATGAAAAACACCATTGCTACTTAAGCACATAGTAGGTATCTCAGACGAGAAGAAATCGAATCCTACATCAACTTTCTATCCCTTACCCCTTCGTAATGGGCTGAATGGGTCCTTTTCAACCATTCCAGCAAATCGGCTCTCAATTCTTCCACTTTTTCTTTGTATTGCTCTTTTTTCGGATTATTCCCAATCAGATTGTTCATTTCAAAGGGATCGGAATTCAGATTATATAAGGCGTCTAGAACCTCTGATTCTGCCGTCCAGGGAATGAACATTTTCCATCCATCTTTGACGATCATATAATTGGGCTCGGTGGCTCCGTTATACAGCCACTCCGTTACCACATATTTTCCGTGTTTCCGATCGGTGCCTTCAATCAATCCTCTCAAACTTTTTCCATCAGAAGAATGGTTCTTTAATCCTAAATAGTCAAGAATGGATGCAAAAAGATCCACCGTAGAGACATATCCGTCCACTACCCTCTTCGGCTTGATTTTGTTGGGGAATCGAATCATGAGCGGAATGTGTGCGGACTCTTCATAGAAGACATTTTTCTCTCGCATTCCATGTGCCCCCAACATCTCTCCATGGTCACTGGTGAATATTACCAGCGTGTTGTCGGATAAGTTAAGTTCGTCCAGTTTATCCAGTATTTTTCCTACCCAATCATCAATCTCTTTGACCAGACCATAATAATTTGACATCATGTACCTGATCTTTTCAATATCGGCATACTCCGGTTTGCCCAAGCGATCGTTCGTTTGCAGGTAAGGAGTGTTCTCCATTTTGTCGTGAATGCTTGCAGGAGGTAGCATTTTATCCGGGGGGTAAAGATTACAATAAGGAGGAGTAGGAACCATTGGTGCATGAGGCAAATGAAAAGAGCAGGTGATGCTAAATGGTTTGTCCTTCAGGCGCTCAATGGCAGCGATAGTCTCCTTAGCCTGTACCGCAGTAATACTGTGTTCTCTGGGCATATCCAGGCAGCCATGCAGATCAGGTTGCAGTACCTTAATATCGGTGTCTTCTCCTTTTAAGGCCAGGTCATATCTTCTATCGATCGGGTCCGGTGTGTATGGTCTTTGCGTATAGGTGTCATAAAACTCACCTGGCTTTAACGCTCTTTTGGGAAAGTTTTTGTCCAGGTAATCCATGTATTGTTTTTTCATACCACGCCCCAGTTCCGTAGCCCCCCTACCGGCGACGGCGACCTCATTCTCATAGACGCTGCCGTGGAAAAGAGCCGAATGCCATTTTCCATAATAGGCACAGCTATACCCGACTTCACTTAAGATCTCGTCAAATGTTTTCATGGGCATAATGCCGGAAGCTTCTGGCGAATAAGCAATCTTGTTGGTTATCACGCCGGTGTTTTCAACAGTATATCCCGTCAAGATGGAGGAACGTGCCGGCGCGCAAACCGCACAAGGTGTGTAAGCATTTTTAAACCAGGCGCCATCTTTTCCCCTGTCTCTTATACACATCTGACGCTGCCGACGAAGAGGATAGTGTAG